>WJJD01000014.1 GCA_014729915.1 Candidatus Woesearchaeota archaeon
ATAACTAGGAGTGGAATTTTTTTAAGAATTGTTGTTTTCTTACTCTTATCTATTTTTTACTTAGATTAGTTAAATGGTTAGCAAAAAAAACTCTTTTTAGTGATTAAAATGGACAAGAGATTAAAACAACTAAATAATCTAAATCATAAATTATCAAGATTTAATCGATTTATTTGTAAATTAAATACAAAAGATTTAAATAAAACCTTGTATTACTACTTATTATGATAATAGAAATATCTGTAGAAAACTATCTATCAATTAGAGAAAGGATTACTTTAAGTTTAGAAGCAGGTCCAAGTAGAAAGAAAATTGAAAATTTAATTAAACTTGACAATTCATATTATCTGAAAAGTGCTGCAATATTTGGTCCAAATGCTTCTGGAAAGTCCAATATCATAAAGTCAATATTTTTTATTTGGAAGATGGTTTCATCTTCTCATAAATTTAATGTTGATTCAACTATTCCTGTTATTCCATTTAAATTAGACAACAATGTCTCAAAGCCTAGTTCGTTTGAACTTATTTTTATATATAAGAACATCAAATACAAATATGGTTTTTCGTGCACTAAAAAAGAAATAATAAATGAATATCTTTATTATTGGCCCAAGGGAAGAGAATCACTTATTTTTAAACGAAATAAATCAAAATATACAGTTAACAAAGAGGAAGAATCTAAACAGCGTCCTTATCAAAAACAAACTATTGCTAACACTCTTTACTTATCCCGTGCTACTCAACTTGGATATGAAAAAACAAAAAATGCATATGAATTTATTGTCAATAATATTGTTGTAAATATACATCCTAATTGGAGAAACCAAACCATTATTTCTATGTATGATAATCCAAAGTTCAAAAATAAAATTCTTGAAATAATGAAAGCTGTTGATTTCGGAGGAATAACAGATTTTCACATGGAAAAACATGAGAAAAAGGCTGTAGGATATGAGATTAATTTTAAGAAAGATGAACCTTTGGTCTCTTCCTTACCTCCAAAAGATTTTATAGAGCTAAAATTTCTCCATAATGACATAGAATTTAATTTTGAAGAGGAATCAGAAGGTACAAGAAATGCTCTTATCCTCCTTGGACCCATTTTTAACATAATAGAAGGAGAAAAAGTGCTATTCATTGATGAGTTAGACAGAAGTCTTCATTCAAATATAACTAAATTTCTGATCAAATTATTTCATTCAAAAAACAATAAGAAAGCACAGATATTATTTACTACACATGATACAAATCTTCTTGATAATGATATTTTTCGAAGAGATCAACTTTATTTGTGCACTAAGAAACCTAACCAAAATACCCAACTTTCTTCTTTTTTAGATTATGATCTGAGAGAGAATAGTGATTTTGAAAATTACTATCTTAATGGAAGAGTGGGTGGACTTCCATTTATTGATGATACTGTATTAGATTAAAATGGTTAGAAGAGAAGGTAGTAGATCAACAAAAAACCTCTGGATATTCTGTGAAGGTAAAAAAACAGAGACATTCTACTTTAAAAAATTAAGACACTTAGAAAGAATTGATGGACTGCAAATAAAAGTATTTACTTCAGGAAATACTGATGCTGTTGGAATAATAGAACATGCTCAGAAATTTATTGAGCATAGAAAAGATTATGTTGAGGGGGATTTTGTTTGTTGCGTGTTCGACAGAGACCAAAATCAAAATTCAGTATTGGCTCAAGCTAAAAGAATAGCCGAACAGGCAAATATATGTTTGATCTTCTCCAATCCATGTTTTGAATATTGGGTTCTTTGTCATTTTGGGTCATTTCATTCAAGATATAGTCCTGATGATGTGATAGACAAAATCAAAGAATATCTCCCTGAATATAGGAAGAATGATTCTGAAACATATTCTAAAGTAAAGGAAAAAACACAGATAGCTAATAATAACGCCAAAGTTATTCATAAAAAGCATATAGAAAAAAATGTCGAAATAATAAGCTGTGAAAGTAATCCTGTTACATTGGTGTTCCATTTAATCGATAAAATATTTGAGTTTGTCAGATAAATCACATAAAAGGGAATTAGATTTATTAAAAAAACAGCACAATCCTTCTAAAAGTGCCAAAAAGGTAAAGAGCGGGGGGAGGGACTCGAACCCTCGATCGTCGGGATCTACGGAAATTTCATTGCTTAACGCTCATCATCCCGGACATTGCAGCCGACTGCCTTAGCCGCTTGGCCACCCCCGCATAGCTAAGGCTATGCCTCTGAAAATGTCTCTTATTTAAATAATTTTTTGAATAATTTTATACTGGACAAACTGGACAACCTCTCACATAAGTTATATAATAAACAGAAATATTTTTTATGATACAATGAAATATTTAATTGAATCATTAATGACTGCAGTAGCTGCTCAGGCAATATGTTCATTCTTAATAAGATTGGAAAAAAAATTAAGAAAAGTTAGGTTCAAATCAGAAAAAAATGAATATTTAACCTGGAGAAACTATCTTATTTTAAAACAGATGAATAGAATTGATTAATGGGTATTCTGAAAAACGACCAAGAATCACAATTAGTATAGGTTACTAATATAACAAAACCAGAGTATAAACTATACACAACGTAAAAATTGAGAAATGTCAGGAAAAAGAGATATAAAAAAACAAGAGTAAATTCAATAAAAAGAAGATTAAACATAGCCA
>WJJD01000098.1 GCA_014729915.1 Candidatus Woesearchaeota archaeon
AATAATGTTGATTCCATTACATATGATGATCAAGTATCATGCGCTTTAAGCACAGATTTCATTTCAAATTATAACGAAGATCAGAACAGTAATGATATTCTTGAAACATCAGGAGATACAGGTTATTTTTTTGATGATTTAGATGATAATTCATATAATTCTCCAACAAGATGCAATTTTTTTGGATATAATAATGATTATTCAAACCATTTGAGTGAATATCCTGATGGGGATACATGTAAAAAATGCATCCCGAACCAGTGGCTGTTTCAAAGAGATCTTAAGAAAGGAGATTTTGACAATGACGGCCTGAATGACATCAATGAAGTTAATATCTTCGGGACAGATCCTTTGAGTTTTAGCATCGAACAAGTCAATATAGATGGAGCAGATGAATCTTATCCTGCAGGTGCAAACCATACTTTAAGTTCTCTTGGAATTGATACTATTTCTGGTTGGGGTGAGGATGACAACGATGATCTTCCTGATGAATGGGAAATTTATTATGGATTAGATGCAAATTCAGTTGGCTGCTCTTTAAATCAGTTTTCAGATTCCTGCAGGTATGGTGATCCTGACAATGACTGGCTCTCAAACTGGGAAGAGCTGATGTATGGGACAGATCCGAAAAATCCTGATACATATGGAGACGGAATAGATGATTTTTATGAGGATATCAAACCATTAGATATGAATCTGCAGTCGATAATTTTAGAAGACATTGATCAGCTGGAATTCAAGGATGTTGATGTCTGTATTTATTTTGAGGACAATACTGGAAAAATCCTTTATCATGTTGGGGAAGGAAGTCCGGCTCCTCCTGAAGAGAATATGGTAAATATCGGAGAGATATCTCTGGGTAATCCTATTAAATGCGGGGATGACTCTCATTATAATTATCCCGAAGTTGATCCTAATGAAGCAAAACCACAATGCATCACAGCACCATACATTGAATCGCTTGTCATGAGCAAGCCGGTTTTATACATCCACACAAACGGGATAAAGGAGTTATTGAACATGAGGATACTAATCTGCGCTGAAAAATAAGTAATGAATTTTGGCTTTGCCAAAATTCATTTTGCTGGGGATGTTGTAGTGTTTCTAAATTATAAAAAATTCCTAAGGAATTTTTTATTTCTGCTCTTTCTCTAGAATTATTTTTATTTCTTTTTTAAGGACAGGTAATTCTTTTTTAATAATATTCCAGATAATATCAAGGTCAATACCAAAATATTGGTGTATAATTATATCTCTTGTTCCCGCAATTTCTTTCCACGCTACATCTGGATATTTTTTTCGAAAAGAAGAAGGCAGGTTTTTTACAGCTTCTCCTATAACTTCAATAGCTCTTATGATTGCGTATTGTTTTAAATCCTCTTTGATAAATTCTTCCTTTGACATGTTTTTTGAGAAATCTTCAATTTTCTCAATATTACCTAAGATATGTTTTAGAAAGATATTATTATCCTTCATATAATTCTAACCTCTTGATTTAAAATTTTTTTTTTAAGAAGTGGATGTATACCTTTATAACTTACTAAGTCTACTTTTTTTTTAAGTCTATCCTCAAGATCAAACTTTATTTTTACAAAACCAAAACCTAATCCTTCTGGTGGTTTTATTAAAATGTCAATATCTGAATCTATTTTCGGATTTCCTGATGCATAACTACCGAAAATACCTGCTCTTTTAATATTATTCTTCTTTAATATAGGAATAATCTTTTTTTTTATACTGGATAGGGATTCGCATCTTTTTGACATGCTTATGTTCACAATTAAAGTTAATGATTTTTAATTTAAAAACTTTATGAATTTTGGCTTTGCCAAAATTCATTTTGCTGGGGATGTTGTTAAGTTTCTAAATTATAAAAAATTCCTAAGGAATTTTTTATGATAAAGTTTAAAAAAATATTTATTTTCCCATGTCCAATGGAATTAACAGAAATTACAGAAAATGATATTCAAAGGATTGCAGACAGCTATAGAATATTTGGAAGGGGAAAACGGTACTTTAATTCCTCAAGGATTTCTTCAATTGAATATTTTCAAAATCGAGTACAGGCTGTTGTTCAGGGTACGACAAATTACAATGTTGAAATTGTAATATTAGAGGACGGATTTGATTATTTCTGTGATTGTCCATATTCAGGACCTGGATGTAAACATGTAGTGTGCGTACTTTTGCACATATTAAATAATCCTGAAAATATTAAATCAGAAAAAATACAATCTGTCCCTGAAAATCAAGATAAGTTTAATATCAATTTAAATTATCTTAAGAATAATATTTCTTATGAGGATCTTCTTGAAGCTATTAATATTTTTAAATCAGGAAATATTCAGATACAATCAGCAGCATCAAATGAAATGAAATTAAAAGTTGATGATAAATTTGATGTCAGTTTGATTAAACATAGGTTTAATCATAATAATCCAATAAAATCAGCGTGCACATGCTCAACTAATTATTTTTATTCTCCTTCATTCTCATATAGACAATGCAGGCATACTCTTGCATCAATGCTTGCTGTTTATTCACAGGAAAACAAAGACTTTATTATAGATGAATTTGAACAGGAAATAAAAAAATCATTGCAGCATAAAAAATTTAATGAGTTTACGAAAATAATGGAGCAGAATTATAAAACAGACCAAAAACAAAAAAAATATTATTTTTTATTTGAGATAAATAAAGAAAATGACTCTTTTAGTATAGCACTAAAAAATCAAGATTATTAAAATCAGGAAAACTTGGAAAACCATCATCTGTTTCAGAACACATACTTAATAAGTATATTGATACTATTCCTGAGAATAGGAAAAGAATTATAAATTTATTTATCGGAAGCAACAAATCTTCAAATCATTATAATTACTATTCAAGAAATTTATTTGTCAAAGATAATTTTAACAATTCACTTGATTATTTCTTTTTAAAAGAGTTAAGAAAGTTGTATGAAGTTGATTCTTCTATTGTTAAAAGATGCATATTACCAAGAGAAAAAGCAGTAGTTAACCTTGATATTTTAGAAAATGATGAGGATTCTTTCAGATTAAATTTGAAAATAAAAACACAATCTGATTATTTTAACCTTAATAAAAATTCAATAATTATTGGGGATAAATCTGTCTGGACTTTATTTTTTGATAAAAAAAGAAGAAAATATGTGATAATTGAACTTGACACAAAATATCCAAGATTATTAATGAATATTGTCAAATTAGATGATATGATCCTAAATAAAGACATGCTTCATTATATTGTTGACAATTATTATCTTATGCTCTCTGAAATCGGAAATATATCTCTTCCTGAAATTTATGAGATAGAACAAAAAACAGCTGAACCCAAACCAAGAATTTATCTTAAGGATTATAAAAATATTTTCTCTATTGATTTAAAATTCCTATATGGAAATTCAGAAGTATTATTTAACAGCCACAAGGATGTTGTTGTCCAGAATAAAAAAAATAAAATTATTAAAATCAAAAGGGATAAAAACAAAGAAAAAGAATATCTTGATATTCTCCTAAACAATCATGTTTTTTATAATGATGAATTTTTGGTTCCTTCAATTAATCCTTATGAATGGCTTTCTGATGTTTCAAAAGCACTTATTGAAAAAGGATATGAGATTTTTGGAGAAGATAATCTTTTTAATCAGAAATTAAATAAAAATGATCCTGAACTTGTAATAAATGTAAGCTCGGGGATTGACTGGTTTGACCTAAAGGCTGATGTTAGTTTCGGAGAAAATAATGTTTCTTTTGAAAAAATATTGGATTCTCTTGCAGATAATCAGCGTTTTATCAAACTTAGCGACGGAACCACAGGAGTTATTCCGAAAAAATGGCTTAATAAACTGTCAGGTGTTTCCGGGCTATTAAATTATTCTGATAAAAAAGTAAAAGCTTCTAAGTCACAGATACAGATTGTAGATGCGCTGCTGGGTTTAGCAACAGAAGCCAAAACCGATCAAAAATTTAAAAAAATAAAAGAAAAATTCAGAAATTTTAAAGAAATTAAAAAAGTTGATCTACCAAAAAAATTAAAATGCAATTTAAGACAGTACCAGAAAGCAGGTTATCACTGGCTGCATTTTTTAAAGGAATTTTCTTTTGGCGGATGTCTTGCTGATGACATGGGACTTGGAAAAACTGTCCAGGTTCTCTCAATTCTTTTATATGAAAAAGAAAAGGGAAACAATAAATCATCATTAGTTGTTGTACCAAGATCTTTAATCTTTAACTGGGTAGATGAAGTTGATAAGTTTACACCCTCCTTAAATATTCACGTACATCACGGAAATTTCAGGAATAAAAAAAAGCTGCCAAATAAAGATATTATTTTAACAACTTATGGAACATTACGGCGGGATAAAAAATTGTTCAGTAAAAAAAAATTCTATTACATTGTATTAGATGAGTCCCAGAAAATAAAAAATCCCCGTGCAAAAATCACAAAAACAGTTTTTTCTTTAAAATCTGACTACAGACTTGTTTTGACAGGAACACCGATTGAGAACAATTCACTTGAATTATGGTCACAATTTTCATTTTTAAATCCTGGTCTTCTCGGAAAAATGGATTACTTTAAAAATACATTTTCAAAAAAAATTGAAAAAGACAAAGACAAAGAAAAAATAAAATCATTAAAAAACATGATAAATCCCTTTCTTTTATCAAGAAAAAAGGATCTTGTTGCAAAAGATCTTCCTGAAAAGCAGATTACAACATTATACTGCGAGATGACTCCAAAACAAAGAAAAGTATATGATTCATGGAAAGAAAAATACAGGAATGAGATTAAAAAGACTATCAAAGAAAAAGGCTTTTTAAAATCCCGGATGAAAGTATTAGAAGGATTGACAAGATTAAGGCAGATCTCAAACCATCCTCTCTTAATTGATGAATCCTATACAGGAAAATCAGGAAAATTTGAAACATTAACTGAGCATATCAAAGAGGTTATTTCATCAGGCCACAAGGTTCTATTGTTTTCTTCATTTGTAAAGATGCTCAAGGTGTTCAAGAAATATTTTGATGAAAAAAATATAAAGTATTCTTATTTAGACGGAAGCACAAGAAAAAGAAAAAATGTTGTTGAGAAATTCCAGAACAATTCGAAAATCAGAATCTTTTTAATAAGTATAAAGGCAGGTGGTCTGGGTCTTAATCTTACAGCAGCTGATTATGTATATATTGTTGATCCCTGGTGGAATCCTGCAGTTGAGATGCAGGCAATTGACAGGACTCACAGGATAGGGCAGGACAAAAAAGTTTTTGTTTACAAGACAATAACAAAGGATAGTGTTGAAGAAAAGATATTGGAACTGCAGGAATCAAAACTGGATCTTGTTAAAAACATAATAACAATTGAACAGGAAATATTTAAGAATCTTACACAAAAAGACATCCAGAACATCTTTATTTAAAAAAATTCCTCAGGAATTTTTTTAAACTGTGCAGGGATGATTAGGTTTGTTTTGCAAACATAACACCACCTTGGCCTGATAAATTTTTACAATATTTTTTTCTTAAAAATTTTGTAAAAATTTATAAAGTTGCTAGTGTATTTTTTATTCATGAGTCTTAAAAAAAGAGGTTATTTTTTTGTCTTGGATGCATTGATCGCTATTTTGATACTTGGTGTCGGTTTTGTTTTAATTTCTTCAGCAAGACCTGAAAAAACACCATACATCCAGAGCAAACATCTGTCTCAGGATCTGATGAATGTTCTCTCACAGACAAAAATAAATGATCTATGTGAAAATCCTA
>WJJD01000099.1 GCA_014729915.1 Candidatus Woesearchaeota archaeon
TATAGATAATTCAAAGTTCTCTATAGGTAATTTAAAGTTCTTTATAAAAAAAATCAATAATTTGCTTCTGGAAATTTATTGAGTTGGGTATATAGAAAAATTTATTAAACACATAGTTCTAAATATTTTCATGGCAGTGGAAAATGTTTCTATGTACGGAACAACAAATTTCGGATATACTATTGTTGTTGTGCTTTTTTCTGTACTTATCAATTCTTTTCTCCTTGAGTTTTTGTCAAAACATTTCAAATTAAAAAAGAACCATTACAAACAGGCTTTTCTTGTTTCTGTCTTTACAGCCTTATTAAATGTTTTTTTAGAAATAATAATCAAAGAAAATTTTTATTTTTTGATATACCCGATATCCTTTACCGTCTCCTCTTTTATTATCAAGTATGTTTATATTCTAAAAGAAAAAAAGGCACTGGTATTTACTTCTGTGTGGTTTGCAGCAGGCATAGTGCTTGAAATATTAACCTATTTTGTTATTGCAGGTTTTAATCTGTGAGACAAAATCAGCCATTCAGTTCTGCTTCCTTTCGCTAATCTTTGTACATGCAGAAATTTATATCCTCTTCAACTGTTGAGTTCTTCCTTAAATTGAATTTATTCTGAAGAACTTTAAGAACACCCGGGGAGACAAATGCAGGAAGTCTTGGTCCTAACATTATGTCTTTTACTCCTAAAGACAATAAGGCAAGCAGCACAATCACTGCTTTTTGCTCATACCAGGCTATGTTGTATGAGATTGGAAGATTGTTTATGTCATCTTCTCCAAAGACTTCAGCTAATTTTTTTGCAATAACTACTAATGAATATGAATCATTGCACTGTCCTGCATCTATAACTCTTGGGATCCCGTCTATATCTTCCAGGTCAAGCTTATTATAACGGTATTTGGCGCAGCCTGCTGTAAGGATTACAGTATTATGGGGAAGTGCTTTTGCAAATTCTGTATAGTATTCTCTTGACTTATGTCTGCCGTCGCAGCCTGCCATAACAACAAATCCTTTGATTTTTCCTGATTTGACAGCCTTAATAATTTTGTCAGCAAGAGATATCACAGAGTTGTGTGCAAATCCTGTCATCACACTGCCCTTCTCAATTTTTTCTGGAGGATTGCAATTTTTTGCTGTCTCAATTATCTCTGAAAAGTCTTTTGGCCTGGTGTTCTCAATATGTTTGACACCCTTAAAGCCTGCAAGTCCTGTTGTATAAAGTCTGTCTTTGTATGAGATTTTCGGAGGCATAAGACAATTTGTTGTCATAAGAATAGGTCCGTTGAATTTTTCAAATTCCTGCTGCTGCTTCCACCAGGAACCTCCATAGTTTCCTTTAAAATGGCTGTATTTTTTGAACTCAGGATATGCGTTTGCTGGAAGCATCTCCCCATGCGTATAGATATCAATTCCAGTATCTTTTGTCTGGTCCAAAAGCTCTTTCATATCTAAAAGATCATGCCCGCTTATCAATATCCCGGGATTATCTCCCGGTTGAATTGATACTTTTGTTGGTTCAGGATTTCCATATGTTTCTGTGTTTGCTAAATCAAGAAGAGCCATTGTCTTTACTCCGAAATTCCCGCACTCCATTACAAGCCTGACCAAATCTTGTTTTGAGATATCAGATGACACTGTTGCAATAAGACCCTTTTCAATAAACTCATTTATTGATGAATCATGATAACTAAGAACATTTGCGTGATTAAGATAAGCAGAAATTCCCTTGATTCCGTAAAGCAGAGTTTCTTTTAATGAAGCGGTATCTGTTTCTTTGTGAATTCCTGCATTTTCAGATTTTTTAAGGATATCTTCTTTTGTTTCCGGACTCCATTCAGTAAATTCATTTTGTTCAAAATCATTTATTTCCTGCTTTATTTTGTCCCTGATCTGGATTGCATTTTTTATTCTTTCAAAAAAATAATCTTTGGAGAAATTTACATTTGTTATTGTTGAAAATAATGATTCCACAACAAACTTATCAGTCTCTTTGTTATTAATATTTTTTTTTCTTGACTGCTGATTAACATATGATATTGCTTTTAATACATACAATAGTGTGTCCTGAAGGTTTGCAACTGAGTTTGTTTTTCCGCATACTCCTGCTTTTGTACATCCTTTATTATTTACTGTTTCTTCACATTGATTGCAAAACATTATCTATCCACCTCTTATTACTGAATTAATACTTTGACCGTTTATAAAACCATTGATATTATCAATTGTTTTGTCTAATATCCTTAGTAAGGCTGCTCTGGTGTTGTAAGCATTATGTGGTGTATAAACTATTAATGAGATGTCTGACATTTGGAGCACCTTTTATTTAATTATTGACAACCTAATCTGAGGCAAGGCATAACAGTATGGCACGATCCTCGTCTGCTATTTAATGAATGCGGAGAATCTTTTGGCACAAATATAAAAATACCGGGTTTTATCTCGATTTATTTGTTTGATAATGAAAAAAATCCTGTTTTCATCTTATTTTCCTCCTTAATTTTTTTAATCTTTAACCCACTTTTTTTCAAGTATTTCTCCTTTTATTCCGACAACAATTTTCTTTATCGGAATCTTTCGAAAAGAGCCAGATACTGCTTGTTTTGCTATCTGCAGCAATCCTGTACAGCAGGGGACCTGCATTATCATTACAGTTAATGAATTGATCTTTGCATCATCTATCATAGAAATTAGTTTATCAACATAAACTTCTTTATTTGAATCTAATTTCGGGCAGGCTATAGCAAGGCTTTTTCCTTTAAGATGATCCTTATGAAAATCTCCATATGTGTATGCAGCACAATCTGCAGAAAGAAGCACATCTTTATTTCGATAATATGATGCTTCTGGAGAAATCAGATGAAGTTGTATTGGCCAGTGTCTCAGCATTGAATGTCTTTTTCCGGATTTCTGGCTTATATTTTTTTTTTCTGAAAATTCCATATTTTTTGATCCCGGGCACCCATGGAATTGTTTGGGTTTTGTGCTGGTTTTTTTTAATGGATTTTCTATTTTGTTTTGCCTTAAAAATTCTATTGCTTCTTTAAGGTACTCTGTTTCACCGTGTTCCTGCAGATGCTCTAGATGTGCCTTTATTGTGTTAGCACCTGCTTTAACAATTTTTTCCATGACTTTTTTTTCATCATATGGCTCTGCTTCCCTTTCAATAATTTTTATCGCATCTTCTGGACAATGTCCCAGACATGCACCGAGCCCATCGCAGAACAGATCACTTATGAGGCGTGCTTTACCATCAATTATCTGTAAAGCTCCTTCTTTGCATTCAGGTATGCATTTTTTGCATCCTGTGCATTGTTCTTCATTGATTTCAATTATTTTTCTTTTTACCATTTTTTTATCATCTGTGATTGGCTATATTTTTTATACTAAGTATAAAAAAGATACTTATTTATATAGCAATAAGTTTCAAAAAGTATAGTATGGATGAGAACTGCACAATCTACAGGATGGCTGATTTTTTTGGCAAGAAATGGACGCTATTGATACTTCTGGAACTTTACAAAGGAATAAAGGATTATAAGAGATTCAACCAGATTAAAAGAGGGATAAAGGGTATTACTCCCAAGATGCTGTCTTTAAGGCTCTCAGAGCTTGAGAATAGGGGTCTTGTGAAAAAAAAGATCAATTCTGATAAAGTGCCGGTTGAGAGCAGGTATTACCTTACTGAAAGCGGAAAGGACTTCATCAGGATAATTAAAGATATCAAGGCATGGGTGCTAAAGTGGCAGATTGATAATGAATTGTGCAAAGGCTTGGATTGTAAGGATTGTGAGCTGTAGAATCCAAAACTTTCCACTTTTCTGTGAACAGTCGTTGTTGCGAGCATTTTTACATCATCTGATTCTTTTGGGTATTTTTTTTATATTAGCTCCTGTTAGTTTCGTTTGTGTTGTTGTTTGATACATTGTATAAAATTTTTGGATTTATTCCTTTATTTTTCTTTTCTTTTTTTTGTATCATATCACAGAATTCTCTGGCTTACACGTGATTGCACAAAATATATAAATAAAATTATTTTTGATTAGTTTAAAAAACACAAAATTACAAGAAAACCAGGTGATTCTTAGTACAGATGAAAAAAAGAGGTCAGGTAACTTTTTTTATTTTAATTGGAGTTATAATAGTAGTTTTTATACTGTTTTTTATATTTGTAAAAAACAGAAGTAAAAGGGATTATATTATTGAACAAAATGAAATAATAAATCTAGAAGACCAAAGAGAATCAATAAAACTTTATGTAAATCTATGTTTAAAAAAATTAATAGAAGAAGCAAAAGATAATTTCGGCCTTACTGAGTTAAGTGAATCAGAGTATGAAATATATATAAAAAATAATATTTTAAATTGTATTGATATTATTCAATTAGAAAATACCGGAATCAAAATAATTCCAGACACTCAAATAACTCCAATTGTAGATATAACAAAAAAAGGGGTGTATATTAAATTAAACTGGAAATTGGTTCTAAGAAAAACAAATTCAGAAATAATAATAGAAGAATTTATTTACAGCTTTCCAAGATATGCTGAATTGGAATTACCTATTGAATCTTCAATAATACAAGATACTTTTACATTCTCCTCTAAAGACCAGGACCTGACACTCATTATTCCTGAAAATACTAAGATTAATGCTGGTTGTAGACAACCAATTAAGATTTTTATTGAAGATCAGGAGACAAAGGGAGATATAAATATTTGCAGAGTGAGTTATAACTTAACTCCGAATGAATGTGAATTCTCGCCACCACTTGAAATTCATTTTACTTATCCAGAAGGATATGATCCTTTGTCACCCGCATTTGAAAGGGAAGATGAAATTACTTTTGGAGTCTATGAACAAGGCAAATGGAAATCTATCCCTTGTTATACTGATACAGATAATAAAGAGATAATTTGTTTTTTTAAAAAGTTTGGAAAAGTGAGCTGTATCCAGTCAAATAAAGCAGAAATTGACATGGATTCTCTAACAGAAGTAAGTAATACTTGTCCGATATATACTAGTTTACAGGATGTTCAATTACCTTGTATTTGTAATAATAATGTTATTTATAGAAGTGGACAAGGTAAACTTGGTTATTGCCTTACTGATAATCCTGAACTAATATCTGGCTGGATTGAAAATAATGATATAAATACTATTTCTAATAATTTAAAAAAAATTGGAACTTATTATAACCTTAATCAAAATGATATTAATATATTACTTGAAGGAATTAAATCTTATAAAAATCCGCTTGCAGGGTTAAAAGGAAAAAAACCTTCAAAACAGGAGGTACTGGATTTTTTTGATTTATTTTTTGAAAACAATCAAGGATTTTATGATACAGAATATGTAAAATGCACCTATAATGGAAAAAAATATACAAAATCTGAATTGATTAATATTGCTAAAAAAATAAGTCCTGACCCCTTGGGATATGATGGAAATTTAAGAAAATGGAGACCTGACAGGATTCCATGTAAATGCGGAGACAGGTATTTTATTCATTCTCCTATAAGAGAAGATGATCCTTTTATCTGTTATTGAAATACTTAATTACCTTTCGTCCTGCGGAGGCGAAAAAATGATAAATACAAATTTAAGTCGATTTAGCCATAAAGTTGGCACAAATTTCTGGCATTTGGAATGGTGTCCAAAGTATAGGTACAACCTAAATTTCAGGGTTTTATTGTAGAAGGATAATTTCTCGTCTATAAGATAGGATTTTCAAATTTTGTATACAAAAAATATTTCTCGTCTATAGATTCTTTAGTGTACTACCTCCTAGTATAAACCTATTCTACAAAATATGTATATATTCTATAAAAATAATATTTATATAGTGGTATAGTATAAACTATTTATGGGTTTATACTATGGTATTTTTAAAAATTAGCAAATCAAAAGGAATTAGATACGCTTCAATAGTCAAATCTGTCTGGGAAAATGGAAA
>WJJD01000100.1 GCA_014729915.1 Candidatus Woesearchaeota archaeon
CAAATTCGAATATCTTTCGGATTAGCTTATTAGGAAACTAAACTAAATTATAAAAAATTTAGGTAACTATAGGTATAGGAGGTAGATTAAAAAATGAAAATTAAATCAATTGCTATAATGATGGTGGTTTTAACACTATTTACTCTGCTTGTAACAGCAGGGAATGCATGTGAACAAGGAGATCCTTGTGAAGGAGGAACTGAAGTAACAAGAGCACCTGAAGTTTTCACCTGCGAAGTAGAGATAAATGGTGAAGAGGTTGATCCTGACAGTACATTAAGAGAACAGGTTGAAAGAGGAGAAAACCTTGATATCAAAGTGAGATTAACAGCACTTGAAGATGTTGAAGATGTTCAGATCGATGCTTTTATCAGCGGTTATGAACACAGTGATTTTGAGCCTATCCATGATTCCACATCAGTTTTTGATGTTGATGCAAATGTTTCTGAGACAAAAAGACTCAAATTAAAAATTCCGGACGATATTGAAATTGAAGATGATGACGGAAGATTCAAATTAAGAATATTAATTACAGACAGGTACGGAAAAGAAATCAGCATGAGATACAATCTGGAAATAGAAGCTCCAACCCATGAAGTAATAATTAAAGACATTTTACTTGATCCTGCAAACAAAGTTGTATCAGGAAGAGGACTTCTAGCAAGTGTCAGAGTTAAAAACACAGGAGAGAGGGATGAAGACAGTGTAAAAGTAACAGTATCTATACCAGCACTTGATCTTACATCATCTGACTACATTGACGAGTTAGAAGAAGATGAGTCAGAGACATCTGAGGATCTATTCTTAAGAATTCCTGCATGTGTTGAAGACGGAACATACATTGTAAGGGCAAAGGTGGAATATGATGACGGTTATTCAACTGTATCAAAGCAGACATCCATTGATATAATCCAGGATGAGGTTTGTGATTTTGATCAGGATGGAGACGATGACCAACCCCAGGAAGAAAAGACAATAATCACAGTTCCCGGAAGACAGGATGTAGTCCAGGGAGAAGATGTTGTATATCCTATAATGATAAGCAACACTGGTTCAACCTCAAAAACATACACTATCTCTGTTTCAGGAATAGATTCATTTGGATCTTACAGGATTGATCCCAGCAATGTTGTAGTTGTACAGGGAAGAAAGACAGAAACAGCTTATCTATATGTAACAGCTAAAGATGATGCATCTGTCGGAGAAAAAGTCTTTTCTGTAAATGTAGACTCAAATGGTGACACAGAGCAGGTTCCTCTAAGGATAAATATCCAGGAAGGAGATGAAGAACCATCACCAATCGGTGGAGCTGACTGGGAAGACATTAAAAGAGGACTTGAGATCGGTTTAGTTGTCCTTGTAATACTTTTGGTTTTGCTTGGATTAATCGTTGGATTCAACAAGCTAAAGGGAACTGAAGAAGAGGACGAAGAGATTTCAGGTCAGACCTATTATTAATTTTTTTTATTAATTTTTTTAATAATGTTTGGATTTGGTGTTCTTTCATGAACAAAAAACTATTACTTCTAAATGTATTTGTACTATTGCTATTTTTAAATATTGTTCATTCTGAGATTGTTATACGAAAATACGATTTTTCCCAAGAGCAAAAAAAAATTATTAATTTAAATCAAAGAAATCTGATAGCGATTCCTATTAATATATCAAAAAGCATAACACCCTGCGAAAAAGCATCATTTTCTGTGCTTATTTATAACAATGGTACATATAGGGAGGATTATAGACTGGAATTTGAAGATTTTATAGGGAAAGCCTATATTAATCCCTTAGTCAGAATAAATCCGAAACAATCAAAATTAATAAAATTTGATCTTGAACCTGATTGTAGTGTTTATGGTAAAATAATCCCAAAACTAAAGATAATAACTGAAAAATCGAATCTTTTTGCAGAAATTCCTATTTTTTTTGATATAAAAAGAGAGTATAATTTCACAATTGAACTAAATCAAAATATTAAAGTTTGTGAACAAGAAACTAATGAAGTTCCTGTAAAAATAACAAATCAGGCAAAATTTGCAAACGAATATGAGATATACTTTGAAAAAGAAACTCCAGGCATAAAACTAAGTGAAAATAAGATTATGTTAAATCCAAGCGAAGTTAAAAACATTAATTTAAAAATTGATACAAAAGAGAATAACCAAAAAAACAGTTATATTCTAATTGCGGAATCAAATCTTGGAGATCTAATAGTAAAAAAAAGAATAAACGTAACAATTGATGACTGTTATGATTATGATTTTTATACAATACAGGGAAAAATCTGTTCTGATCAGGAGAGTATAAACATAGGTATAGCAAACAAAGGAAAATATGAAGCAGAATTTGAACTTTCTTTGCTAGATTTCAATGAGATTTTTGATCTTTCTGAATCCCAGTTATCTATTCCACCAAATGGCTCAAAAGAATCATCTCTTTTAATAAAATCAGAATCTTCTGGATTATATAATTTAAAATTGCAATCTTCAATTGCAGGAAAATCAATTTCAAATGAGCATTCATTTGATCTTGAAGTAATTTCTTTTTATAATTGTCAAAGGCCTGAAATAACAACAAAAGAGGTATGGACAAAACACGGGGAGAATTACAGATATCTTGAAATTGAAAATAAAGGGATAAGGTCGGGGAAATACAAGCTTACTAAAAAAAATTATCCATGGATAGAAATCCAGGAAAACTTTATTGAACTTGGACCAGGTGAAACACAAAAAATTCTTCTTGGCACTTATGCTGGGGAAAATGTAAACTGGGGATTTTATCCTGTTGAGTTCTTAATAGAAGAGGTAAACACAGAACAATTTTACGGATACACAGTAAATTTTGTTGTGTTTGATTATTCAATACCTGAATTTTTAATCGAATTCAGATGCATGATAATCCTATTTGTAATCTTGTTATTAATTATTATTTTGTTTTTCATACTTCTTCTAAGGATCAGAAAGGGAAAATCAAAAAGAGCAACTGTTTTAATTATAATTTTCTTGTTGATACTTGGATTAATTATTTTGTTATTCTGCTTTCCGTTTATGAAAGGTTTTTACGGATGGCAGTCTTATAAGATAAATCAGACAGTGAATAAATGTGAGTCATATCTAAATGACTCAGTCTGCAATTCAACCCTCTACCACTCCTGGAATGAAGACTCAGAATATCTAATATTTTTAGACAAATATTTTTATGACCCTGAAAATGAAACATTGAATTTTTCTGCAGCAAAAACTGAGCATATTGATATAACAATTCAAGGCAATGATACAAGATTAACTCCTGAACCTGATTGGTATGGAATTGAAACAGTATACTTTATAGCAGAAGATCCGCATGGAGCAGAAGCATATTCACCCGAGTTTTATCTGCATGTGTTAAACACAAAAGAATTCAGTCTTTTTGATTATACACTTGACAATTATCAGGGAGTATTTACAGCAATGATAATAGTTCTTGTGATTGCTTCAATAATAATCTTTTTTTTGAAAAGTGAAGAAGAAAAAGAAACTATAGAAGAAGAATAAAAATAAATTTTTTAAGAAAAATTTATATTCTGGTTTTTTAACTGCAACAATATGAGAATAAAAAAAATTGCAAATTTTTTTTATAAATCAAGAATTATTGCAGCATCAGGGATGTTACCTTTAGTTATGATTTTTCTATTTTTTAATAAGGTAAATGAACAAATACTTCTCCGTGTTTTTATGATATTTTTAGTCAATTATCATATTTTTTTATACAACGACTATGGAGACAGATTTGAGGATGACAAATGCTGTGAAAAAAAAAAAAAGAAATTTATTTTGTGATAAAAAAACATCTGTTGAATACAAATCTGCAAAAATAGTAATGTATCTTTTATTAATTATCCCTGTTTTAATTGCTTTGTTGTTGGACAGAGAATTTTTATTTTACCTTATTTGTGGTTATTGTCTAAGTTATTCATATTCTCATCCGAAAATTAAACTTAGAAACATTCCGCTTGTGGATCTTGTATGGCATGGATTTTGGTTTTTATTTCTTTATATGCCTTTTATTATAGAAATAGAAATGTTTTCATTCGAAATAAAATTAATCATATTTGTATTGATTTTATGGTCCTCTACCCTTGTGCAGATGGGACAACAAATTAGAGATCATAAAATTGACAATATTAATAAAACAAAAAATACAATGCAACTCTTTGATAAAAGGACAGCTCAATTACTTTTTCAATATACCTTTTTAATAATGGTTGGTTTTTTTTTTATGATATCTTTTTTTGAAAATATTTATATTTCAGGGACCATATTTTCAGTTTTTGGAATAATTTTATTAAAAAAAAATAAAATTAATTTATGTAATCTTCAATATATATTTGGTGTTTGGATAATTTTAATATTGATTGATTATATTATATTAAAAATATGAAAAATGATAAGTATAATCATTCCGACACTAAATGAAGAAAAATATCTTCCTATATTACTTAAATCAATTAAGAACCAGACTTACAAAAATTATGAGATAATAGTTGCTGACAATAAATCTAAAGACAAAACCAGACAAATTGCAAAAAAATTCGGATGTCGGATAGTTGATGGAGGTCTTCCTGCAAAAGCGAGAAATAATGGTGCAAAAATAGCGAATGGAAAATATCTATTATTTTTAGATGCGGATTCAAGAATCGGGAAATTTTTTATTGAAAATTTAATTATAGGTGTTAAACAAAAAAAACTTGACTATACAACTTGTTTTTTAATTCCGGATAGTAAAAGAATCGAGGATAAAATTATTTTCTTTTTTGGAAATTTATTTGCTTATTTATTACAAAACATAAGACCTCTTGCCAGTGGTTCAGTACTATTAGTTAAAAAATCAATATTTGAAAAAACAGGAGGGTTTGATGAAAGTCTTAAAAATGCTGAAGATTTTGATTTTTCGATAAGAGCTTACAAATACGGAAAATTTGGAATTTTAACTAAACCAAAGATATATATTTCTGTTCGAAGATTTGATTCCATGGGGAGAATAAATCTTTTAAAAGATATTTTGTATCCGACAATGTATTTTGTTATTACAAAAAAACATAGTTCATATGAGTACAAATTTGAAAACAAGAAATAGTATTGGTGATATAAAAATGAAAAATGCGATTATAACAAGCACAGATTCAAAATTCGGGGATTTCCTGATCAAAAATTGGTTAAGATCTTTGAAAGAAAATGTAAGTTTAAAAAATACTGAAGTTGTAATTCTTGACTATGGATTAAAAAAGCATCAAAAAAAGAAATTGCAGACTGAAAAAGTTGTTGTTAAAAAATGTAAAAGAGATGCAAATGTAAACAACATCAGGTATCGGGATATGGCAGATTTTTTAAAAAAAAATAAATACGATCAGGTTCTTTCAATAGATGGCGGAGATATAATTTTTCAAAAAGATATTTCATCAGTATTTTTAAAAAATAAAACAGATATAAGGATTGTTTGTGAAGGAATTAAAGTTGTTTTCTGGAAATTTTATTTTTTTCATAAGTCTTGTTTTTCTAAGAACCATGGAAAAAAAATAAAAGAAATTATTAATTCAAAAAAAATAATAAATTCCGGTGTAATATTTGGTCCTCATAAAAAAATGGAAAAATTATTTTATGAATGTTTTCATATGATAAATGATAAGACAATGTGGGGAAGAGACCAGCTTGCAATAAATTATCTTTTGTATAGGGATGGATTTAAAGAGATCAGCAAAATATACAATTTTTTACCATGGAGCTTCAAAGATGAATTTTTTATCAAAGACAGGGTTTTTTACCTTAATGATAAAATAATCCCTATCTTTCATAATGCAGGAAGATTTGATTTCTTAAGACCGGTTGAGAATTTTGGATACAAACAAAAACACAGCAGGAAAAAAAAAATGTATCATCTCTTAAAGCCGTTTGTTAAAATTTAAATGCATTAACAATTCTTTTTATGAAGGGTATTTTATAATAACCTATTAATGAAAAAAAAGTTATGAAAAGCAGTATTCCTGAAATTATTTTCTGTACAAAATCCATAAAAAAAAGCATGGAAAAACCAGTAGTGAAAAATATAAAATATAGCATTTTAAAAATTCTTAAATTGTAATATTTAAGAACAGGACGTGCTGATTCCTTGTTTTTCTTCTTATCTTTTTCTCTTCGTAAAGTCGCAAATATACAGCAGCATAGATACCATATCAAAAAAATAAGATTAAAATTGCTTTTCCCACCTATATAATATCCGAGATATACTCTCATAGGATGAGTAACAGCATTGCTTAAGATATCTAAAACAGGAATGTGTTTTAATTTAAATGAATAAAGAATGTTTATAAGTAAAAAAGCAAAAGTAAAAACAACCAAATCCGGGAAAAGATAGAATGTCAGAAACATTCCGGTTAAAATTGAGAGGAGACTGAAAACAAGAGCTTCCTCCAGGGAGACCAGTTTTGCTACTAACGGCCGGTGCTTTTTTCTTGGGTTTTTCTTATCAAAGGTCTGGTCAAATATATCGTTTAGAGTATAAATCCCTCCATATAATAAGGGACCGAAGATAAAAATTACTGTGATAAGGATAAAAGCATCCTCTTTTAAAATAACTGTTTTTGCTAAATAGAAACCAAAAATTGTCTGGATGAATGTGATATAAAACTGCCATCTCTGAAACTGTATTGCAGCTTTGGTTTTTACTTCAACATTCTCTTTTCTTTCCCTAAACTCTGTTATTGCTTTTTGTTTTGATTCTTTTCCAATCTCTTTAATCTTTTTTGTAAGTTCCTGAAGTTCCCTGTCTTTAATACTTAATTGGGATTTAAGTTTTTCAATAGTCTCCCTGTTTTTCTTTATATTTGCAAGAAGATTCTGCTTGCTTTCCAATACTCTAGTCAATGTTGCATCTTTAATATTTTGAGTTTTTTCTCTTAAAGCCTTTTCTCTTTCTTTAATTTCGGTTTTTAATTTCTGGATAGTTTTTTTGTTTTCGGATAATTCTTTATTTAATGCAGAAATTTTTTCAATAGTTTTTTCATGTATTTTTTTTTTATTGTTTTCTGTCATTTTGACACAATAATAAATAAGCCCGGACAAACAGTCCTGCTGACCAGGCAAACTCCTCTTCACTCTTATAAAACAATCTGTTTACAGGCTGGCCAGTTTTTTCATAAACCTCATAAACACCATTGTACTTTATAATTATTTCTGAAATCTTTTTTAGTAGAGTTAAAGCATCTTTATGCCTGCCTGCTTTGTGCTTTGCAACAACATCAAGGCATCCCAGCCAGAGCCAGCAGATCCCGTTGTGGTAATCAGAAAGACCCATTAAAAATAACTGGAGGCTGGTAGAATATTTCAGAGGATATTTCGGCAAGTTAGTTAAGCTGGGTACAAAATTGTTTATCCCCAGTTTATCTAAAGAATTTTCTATGCTTATGCTTTTTTTCTTATCAGCTATATCAAAAACAACAGCTAAAACATTGCCGTCAGTTGAAAAATAATCATATTTTTTTCCTTTATATACCCAGTCAGAATAAAATGATCCGTTCCAGAAGACTTTATTTATTTTGTTTTTAGTTTTATTGAAAATTTCTAAAAAATAATGATAATTTTTTTTATCATTGAGAATCTTAAACAGCTCTGAGATGCAGTACAAAGCATGACAATGGCAGATGTTTGTATATAATACATTACCTCTTTTTTTTAAATTATCTGCCCAGGTTGCAAAATAATCTTCCTCTAACAGCATATCCTTGTCTTTATCAAACATTAAATTCCACTGGATTGCTTTTTTAAGTTTTTTTATATGTTTTTCCAAAAACTTTATTTCTTTAGTTTTTTTAAAGTAGTTATAAAAACAAATTATCAGAAGGGAATTCTGATCCATTGGTATATTTTTTCCCTTGTCTTCAGCATATCTCGGAGTATCTTTTCTTTTCTTATATACGCCAATACCATTAAGGACAATCTCTACGGTCGATCTTCCCACTCTTATCGGAATCCTTCCGTTTGGCTTTTGAAAATTTAAGAAAAGCTCTAAGTTTTTTTTAACGATCTTAAAATCTCCTAATTCCAGAGAACCTAAGCTCGCGTAAAAGCCGTCCCTTGCCCAGTAATCATCAAAATGATTCTTCCCTGCAAAAATGCCTTTTTTTCTGTATTGTTTTCTTAGAGTTTTAACAGCTATATTGTATGCGTTTTTTATGGTTGACATTTAATCTTTATTATTTGAATGTGGTTTATATAATTATGGAAAAAAAATGGACCATACAATAAAGTGTGTTACTCATCCAAAGGATTGTGATTTTTAACAAAATCATATTTTTAATTTCTTCTTTTGAGAGTATAGCAGGAAGTCTCTTTTCTCTTTTAATATTGGGAATATCTTTAATGATTTTATCAATATCAACTGATTTTTTTATACCTTTGAGATAAAAATTGAGATTTCTATATACTTATTCTG
>WJJD01000101.1 GCA_014729915.1 Candidatus Woesearchaeota archaeon
AAATAATGTCCCGCCAAATATCTATATTGTTCAAGTTTTTTACCTCTTTGTATTTTTTTAAAAATTGATCTAAATCCAGACCGTAACTCCACTGGATTTACATTATCTAAAATCTCACGCATTTGAGTATCTGATGGAATATTTTTCATCCCATATATTGCTTTTAGATTACTTTCTTCTTTTTTTCGCCTATTCTCAAAAACTAATAAAGAAGGATCCTTAAGTGAAAACATAGCGAATCCTGACATAAGTGCATCTTCTAACCGAATTTTTATATTGTTACTGCGTAAATCTGGTATTTTTTTAAACTGGTGGTGAAGATGTTCAAATAAGGAATCTGCATTGAGATCCTTACGTAATTTGGTTTTTGATCCCATAAATATTACCTCCTTTTTTTATGTGATTTATCCTTAATTATGACTAAATACACAGTTCGACCCAGATATCTTTTGGGACAACTAACTTTTGCACTTGTCCCAAAAGGAGTAACTTTACGAATCATAAATCCTTCAATACCCTCTATTGTCAATCTTGTTTTTTTAATAATTGGAACTTTTTTCATAAGATATATAATAGATATCTAAAGATTTATATGTTTTTCTATTGTTGAAACTAAAAATAATCAAAAAAGTTTACGAAAGAAAATAGTTTAATCAAATCTCTTGTCGTCTATATGTAAATTCAAGCGAGAATTCCTGGTTTGTAACCAGTATAAGATTTGTTCTTCTTCGACAGGGACTATGTCTGTAGCACGAATCACAACCGCTTCTTGAGAATCTGGTTCTTCTGTCGTTATCTTATCTGTATGAACTTCTGAGTTTTGAACATCAGATTCTACAATGTCAACAGGTTTAACAGATTCTGTTCTACACCCATAAATAAATATAAACAAAACAAAAAAAATAATTAATTTTTTTATTCCCATGTAATTTGTAATAATATTCTACTTTTTATAAACTTCTAAAAATTACTTTGTAAAATCTCCAATTTTTCTTTGAGGATCTCCAAAAACTGAATACTCAAACACATCTTTTCCCTGTTGTTCAAGAATGTATCTTTTTACATATTCTTGGCTTACATGACCTGCAGAACCCCAGTAATATCCTCTTGCCCATAAGTTTTTGAATTTTTTAATCCATTTTGGATATTTCAAATATTTTAGTTCTCTAAAGCATCTTCTTAACTGGATGCTTGTATTACCTTTTAGTTTGTGCACAATTTTAAATGGTGTATGTGTTGGTAGTGCAGCTACAAACAAGTGGATGTGGTCTGGCATGATTTCAAGTGCCAACATTTGAAGTTTCAATTCTTCACATTGTCCTTCCAAAATTTGTGCAAGTATATTTCTTACTTTCCCAATTAGGACATTTCTTCTATATTTTGGAATCCAAATAATGTGATAATTGATGTTGTGTTTTGAATGGCTGCTTGATTTTACAGTAGCTATTTTAACTGGTATGTTGTACTTATCTGGATTAAAATGTGGATATTCGTTTTTAGTCATAGCAATCACCTCACTGATTAAGGTGATTGCCTTTCCTCTACCCATAAATTCTACATAAAATTTTTCAAGTTCTCAACGGGATGTATTTAAGTGAAAGTATTTGTGTATATTTTTAGAAAAAGACTGAAAACGAAGTAATCAAAGAATGTAATCAGTTAACACATTCACAAAAACCCCCATCTTCAGATGGTGGGAATCTGTTATTTTCTGCAGAAATTCAAGTTAATTAGTTAAAAAAGAGAGCAAAATATAAAATTTTTTGTAATCTTGATATATACTGTCTTTATAACTACCTATATGACTGAAGCAATAGATGCAAAAAACTAGGAGAATATATTAAAATTATAAAAAGAGATGCAAGATGTTTAAGGTTCTTTTAGGCCCTCCTTCTTTTACTTTTACAAACAGCAAGTTAAAGGATGTTGGGCTTTCCGAGTCGGTTTACTCATATTGTATTAACCCAGTCAATCTTTGACTCTAACGCGTCTTTGACTACTCCTCTACTCAAGCAATTGTGGAAAGGGGATTTGCACCGCCTAGCGAATGGTCATGCAAGGCACACTATTTAACATCAGCGTTAAACGAAGTTGGCGAAGCCAATTTGGGAGAACGAGGAGTGAGGAGGAGAGTGACGAGTGAACCGTTTAACGTCTTGTTCAATTCTTTTCCCATACGCAGTGTGGGAAAATTTCGTCCGAAAAGTAAATTTGGAGTCCGTCATTCCAGCGAACAAAGTGAGCTATCAAGACACACAATTAAGGGGCTTTTTAAACAAAAAACGAAATATTTAAATAATCATTATTATATCAACTGATATAATATGACTCAAACAATAATTTCAAGAAGTCCAACTTTAGAATCTGTTATTATGGTAGAAAAAACAATTCAAAAGTATAGTCAAGAATGTGGTAAATATCAACTCTGGAAAAAATTACCTAAGAAAATGATGTATCAAACTTATCAGAAAATTTTAGAATATCTTAAAGAATCAGGAAAAATTATAATTGACAAAGAAGGTTGTGTTATTTGGACATATAATCCAAAAAGAATAAAAAATTTAATTTCTAAAGATTTAGCAGTAAGATGAAGAAGGAAATTATTGTTGCATTTATTTCTGAAAAATTAAAATCTGATTTTGAAAGTCTAAATGAAGGTAAGTTTGAAGATAAAAAACTATATGAGTTTATTGATAGAGCAATTGATGATTTAAAAAAAGATCCAATGTGTGGTACAAAAATTCAGAAAAAATTATGGCCAAAAGGCTACATAAAAAAGTATGATATTACAAACCTTTGGAAGTATGATTTACCAAATACTTGGAGAATAATTTACACTATTGAAACTGATGAAATTAAAATTGTAAACATTATACTTGAATGGTTCAATCATAAGGATTATGAAAAAAGATTCAATTACTGATTATTAAATAAAGCCCCTTTCTATTTTTTAGGACTCCAAATTTATTGGTAGAATAGGAAGAAGCAGTTACCCGCTTCCTCCCTTCTCATGAACCACACGTACAATTTCATTCAATTTTATATTGGATGTGCCAAAAATCTGTAAGATTTTTCAGCATCCTGTATGTGGCTCTCTCTGTTGTAGCCGCATTACACGGAATGGGTAGTTTTATCTTGTTTTGACTTTTGATAAAGTTCAAACAAGTAACTTAATGACTTTAATCCATTAATGAATAGAGTTTTCTATTCGGATATAGCAAATTTTCAAATTATCCGAACTCTGTTCGGCTAATTTTAAATTTGCTTACGTAAAAAACTCTATTGCGTTTCTTTGTACAAGAAAATACAAAGTATTTTCTATGTATTACGAACGAGACTAAATTTATGTTTTAAAAATTTAGTTGAGTGACTATATCGATACTTGAAGTCTTTCAAGTACCCAAAGTCAATTCCCATTGATTAACACCTCCATTTTTTTAAGCATTTTGTTC
>WJJD01000102.1 GCA_014729915.1 Candidatus Woesearchaeota archaeon
CAGGTAATATCATCAGGTTTGAACCAGGAAGTGAAAGTAAATTGGTTCATGATTCTTGCTCTATTCGGAGGAGCTATTGTCAAAACTATATCAAACATCATATTAGAGAGAAGATCATTGTGAGGTGAATGAAATGCTAATAAAAAAAAAGAATATGATAACAATATTTGCAGGAACAATCATCATGCTTATCGGTATAACATTGATTATGTTAGATATAGCATCTGAAAAGATAGCTCAGGGTGGAATAATAACAATGGGCATGGTCATGATTGTGATAGGAGTAATAAATTCAATCAGAAAAAAACAAGGAGTAGCCAAAGACGAGCTTACAAGAAAGATAGCGGACAGGGCAGCAGCATACAGCTGGGTAATAACCCTATTGACTCTGTTAGGAGTGTTCTGGCTGAACCATTTTGAAGTCATAGAATTCAGTGTGAACAGAGTCATCTCGATAACATATGTTGTGATGGTTGCAACAATGATATTTTTCCAGCAGAGATTCTGGAAAAAGGGTGATGTAAAATGAAAAAAGATAAAAAAAACCTAATCTTAATTGCAGTTATTGGAGCAGCTGTTATATTCAGTTTCTGTTTATATGTAATGTCTTCATTTATGCAAGACCAGATTCATATTACAATCGGAAGCGGAATAATATCAGTAATATCAACAATCTTATTGATAATTTTTCTGAAAAATAATTTTTTAGAAATTAAAAAAGGTCTTGTCATAAAAGATGAAAGAACAAACAAGATAATGATGATTGCGTTTGCAAAAGCTTATTTATTGTCAATCTGGTTTATATTGCTATTGAGTTTTTTTTCAGAAAGTATACCTTTCAGGGATGTTTCCCAAGCACTCAATTACGCTATCTTAGGGATGGTGGTATTATTCGGACTATGCTGGCTGTGGTACAATAGGAAAGAAGATCTGGACAAAGTGATGATATGATGAAGACAAGGATTAAAGAACTGAGGGCAAGGTATAACCTCACCCAGGAAGAGCTTGCAGAAAAAGCAGGAGTAAGGCGCGAAACAATATCTTTTTTAGAGCAGGGAAAATACAACCCTTCTCTTAAGCTGGCTCATAATGTGGCAAAGATATTAAAGACAACAGTTGATGAGCTTTTTATTTTTGATGATGAGAAATAGTTTTAAGCAAAAAGATTGAGGAAAAATAAGATGATTCTTGTGATGATTGATTTGTTTTCAACTTTTTCCGGTATATCAGGAGTGATTTCAGCCTTGATATCTTTATCAGAAATTAAATTTTCATTTGAATCAGGAATATCTGGTTTATAACATTTTTTGATCTCAATACTTGCATATCCAGTTGAGCCAGGATTCATTCCTCCAAGATCATATGGACATATCACATTATCTTTTTCTGAAACTACCCCATCAATTTCTATGATCGGATATCCTGCTTCATCAACTCCTGTAAATTTGAACGTGTGGGTAATATTATATTCATCGATAAGATGATTAAGTCTGTTTTTTCTCAGTAAAATAAACCCTATCGGCTGGCCATGCCTTTCTTGCGAAACATAGTATGTTTTTCCACTAATAATTTCCAGATTCAAGGCATTCCTGGCTTCAAACAGACCGTACTTATCATAAGCTTCTATCACTAAGATATTGTTTCTTTCCTTTTCATAAAGACTAATCCTTCCTCCACCTCTTGAGAGGTTCTCCCTGCAGTTTTCTGGAGAATCTTTCAGTTCATCAACTAAAGGATTGATACAGGCATTTCCGATCAGGATCAAATTCTGTTCAAGATTATCAATTTCTCGGGGAGAGACTATCTTACTCTGATCCAGTGTTAATTTTATATCATTAGCCGTCATCCATGCAAGATTCTCATCATAAGTCACAGCTACAATCTTCAGATCTTCATCTTCAAAAAGATCCGGATAATCGCTTAGATCAGCTGCCCATGCAGATGTTATACCAAGAAGAAATATTAAAAAAAAATTGATTAAGTTCTTTTTCATCAGTTAAACAATATAAGCCGGATTTAAAAATTTTTCCAAAAAAAAATTCAATTATCCTTAAACCTGGTCCTCTCTCCTGTATCAGGAGCTTCATTAGGTTCTCCTGGTACCGGTGAAACACCTTCTGCAGGCTGCTCACCTTCCTCTCCATTATAATTTTCGTCTCCTGAACTAGCAAAAGCAGTTCCAATAAGCAAAGCATCTTCTACCAGTTTATGACTAGTCGGTTTTCGCTTGACAGCAAATTTGCTATATTTCGGACAGAGCCTGATTCTATCCTTCAACAACACATCCCAGGTTTTCAAGAACTTTTTTTGCCCTTGATAATGTATCCTTTTTAATAAGTATATGATCTGTTGAATAAGCAGACACAGCAAAAATGCTTATGCCTGCATCTGCAAGAACCTTTGCAACAACTGCAAGAAAACCTACCAACTCAAATGGAAGAACCATATCAAATGTCAGTAATTTCCAATCAGGTTCAACCTCAACAGCATCCTTTCTATCATACTTTGCCTGGTCAATTATGACAGTTGTCTCATTCTGATCAATGATATTTGTAAAAGCATTCCTGTATGTCCGCTTTGATTTGACAACATCAAACACAGGTTTTTGGACAATCACTTTTCCGTTTTTTAAAAATTCTTCTGGATTCATATTACAAAAAAATAATCTATTATTATTTATATATTATTGAAAAAAACTGATTTTTGTGTAATTTTAATACCGATTGTTGACAACATAAATATTAGATTTACAAATCCTAAAAACGGGTGATTTAAATGGATAAAAAAGCTAGATTGGCAATTGTTTCAGCCATTTTTATAGTGAGCCTCTTAATAGTGGGCTTTACAATAGCAAAACCAAATCCCAGAGCAGAAAAGCATTGCAGAGACGGGATAGACAATGACGGAGACGGATATACTGATTGGCCGGATGATCCGGGTTGTACTGATAAGAATGACAGGACAGAAACTGATCCTGATATTGAATGTGATGATGCAACAGACAATGATGGAGACACTCTTATAGATACTGAAGATTCAGGATGCACCGGACCCACAGATGATGATGAATCAGATTGCGCAGATTCAGTCTGTGAAGGCACAGAAACTTCTGAAACTTGTCCTGAAGACTGCGGTTATCCGGATTCATGTTCTGATTCAGATGGCGGAATAGTGCTTACAACTTTTGGTACAACATCAGGTTATTACGATGACAATGCATATTCCAGCGATGATTATTGTACAAGTTCAGAAAATATAATGGAATACTACTGTCTTGGTGATTATGAACAAGGTTCAATATATTCATGCGGAAATGACACTTACGGACCAAATTACTGTATGAACGGTACCTTTGTATACAGAGATTTTTACAACAGCTACTGTAGCAGCGGAGAATGCGGAACTGAAATAATTCCTGAACTGATCACAGCATGCGGCTATCCAGAAGTTTGTGAGGGTGGAGAATGTGTCCTCCCTGACAGCTGTTCAAACACAGACGGTGGATTTGTGCCGGAAGAATTCGGAACAGTATCAGGATATATAGATGAACAGGAATATTCAAGACAGGATATCTGTATCAGCAATACAACTCTGGTTGAGTTCTCATGTATAGGTGACTATGCATATAATTCTACTGTAAATTGTGAACAGAACCTGACAACATACTGTTCAGATGGGAGATGTATATAAATTCTTTTTTTTATTTTTTAATTGAAAAATAAAAAAGAAATTTAAAAATTATATTCTAATCAGGTTGAAAAACAAAAATAAAAAACTCAGAATGAATCTATAATTACGCAGATTAATTAATAAATTATATATATCTCATGATTTTTTCTATTACAAGGGGTGGTCAGATTGATAGAGTCTATTAAAAACAAAGA
>WJJD01000103.1 GCA_014729915.1 Candidatus Woesearchaeota archaeon
AACATACACCATTCAAGATTGTGCACAAACTCAAAGGTAATACAAGCATCCAATTATGAAGATGTTTTAGAGAGCTAAACTATCTCAAATACAAAAAATGGATTAAAAGTTTCAAAAATTTGTGGGCTCGTGGATACTACCGCGGTTCAGCAGGACACGTAAGTCAAGAATCAGTAAAAAGATATATTCTTGAACAACAAGGGAAAGATGTCTTTGAGTATTCTGACTTTTGAGATCCTCAAAGAAAAATTGGAGATTTCACGAAATAGACGCTTTTTGCAACATTGGGCTTAAGGGAAGTTTTTTTCCTCACGCAGTGAGCTGGAAAAAAGTTGGGAGAATGAACATTGAGGCGGCGAACGACGAGTGAACCCTTTAAGCCTTGTTATGCTCTTTTCCCATACATAGTGTTGGAAAATTTCGTCCGAAAAGTTTTTGAAAATCCGTTTTAATTCAGGGCGTTAGCCCAATCTAACAAAAAAATCCAGGGAAGGGGAAACTCTAGAAAAACAACTGTTTTTACTAAAAAGTAATGAAAAAATAGAAAGATTTAAATAGTAATTCTTATTATAGAGTAATAAATTAAATTTCAAGGTGAAAAAGTCATGGGAGATTTTAAAGATTCCAATACAATAATTGACCAGAATAGAGAAAATCCTGAATTTTTAGATAAAGTAATTGAAAGATTTTTACAAGGTGAAGAACTTGGAAAACTTAGAGAGGACTATGGTTCATTTCCAATTTCTAAAGCAATTGAATATTTACCTGATAGAGGATCAGAATATTTTGAACAATTATACGACAGATTACTGGCATTAGATGATCCAGAACAGGATATAGTTCAAAGAGTAGTGAATAATTATCATGCTAAAGAAGCAGCTGTAAAAAGAATCACTAATGAATCTTATTTAAAGAAACTAGTTGAGCATATACCTGATGATGTTGATTTTGGCCGTACAACCCCTCAAGCGATTGCAATAAGAGGAATACATGATCAAGCATATTTAGAAAGAATAGTAGAGACAAAAAGAGATGCAAGAATTAAAGAGGAAGCAATTCTTAGATTAACAGATAAAGAAATCTTAAGACAATATGCAGGAATGTCTGACAAAAAATGTGATCAACATAGATATAGACAAGGTGGTCTATGGAAGTTGTTTTGTAGTTCTCAGAAAAGAAGAGAATTTGCTTTAGAAGCATTTAATAATCTTATCTATAGAACTGCTGCAAGAAAAAGATTGCAAGAATTATAACACTTTTTTTCTATTTGTTTATTCTCCCTTCCCCTTTCTTAGGATTTTCAAAAATTGAGCATAACACGTATTTGTATTACGAGTAATACAAGATATACAATTACGCGTAAACCAGAATTCTAATATAATAATTAAAAAAAAATATTGCAAAATGCATAGAGAATATAAATAATCATAGTAGTGGGTATTCTGCCTAACTTTTTATAAAAACCTTAATATACCTCTCTTTCTTCTAAAAATTCATGTTCGAAAGAATCATCATAATTGTCATGGACGGTGTAGGCATAGGCTATCTTCCTGATGCTGATAAATTTGGCGATACCGGAGCTGACACTCTCGGAAATCTTGCTGAATACATGAACGGTATTTCACTTCCCTATCTTGAAAAAATGGGACTTGGAAACATTGCACAGGTTAAGGGAATAAAAAAAGTCCAAGCAGATGCATGTTTTGGAAAGATGAAAGAAAAAAATCCTGCAAAAAACTCTGATGCAGGGCACTGGGAGATGATGGGATACATCAAGGATCCTGCATTTTCCACATATCCGGAGGGTTTTCCCAAAGATCTAATTAAAAGGCTTGAAAAAAAGTTCAACAGAAAAATAATCGGAAATTTTCCTGCATCAGGAACAGAAATAATAAAAGAGCTCGGAGAAAAACATCTTAAAACAGGTGCATTAATAGTATACACTTCTGCAGACAGTGTACTTCAGATTGCTGCCCATACACAAATTATTTCTGTCGAAAAACTATATGAATACTCTCAAATCGCAAGACAGATATGTGTTGGAAAATGGGAGGTCGGAAGAATTATTGCAAGACCATTTAAAGGAAAACCAGGAGAGTTTGAAAGGATAAATAATAAAAGAAAGGATTATCCCCTGGAGTTTGATGAAGAGACAGTTCTTGACAAATTAAAGGAAAAAGGATATGAGACAATCGCATATGGTGAAGTTGGTGAACTTTTTAACATGAAAGGAATCACAAGATACATCCATACAAAAACAAATCCTGAAGGAATAAGATTCATAAAAAAAATCTTAAAAAGAAAATTCAAAGGCATAGTATTCGGAAATCTTGTTGATTTTGACATGCTTTACGGACACAGGAGAAACCCGGAGGGATTCTATAGATCATTAAAAGAATTTGACAGACAAATTCCAAGAATAACTGAAAAATTAAAAAAACAGGATCTTTTGATAATAACAGCTGACCACGGAAATGACCCGACATTCAAGGGAACTGATCACACCAGGGAATATGTTCCCCTTCTTGTTTATGGAAAAAACATAAAAAAAAATATTGATCTGGGCATAAGGGAAAGTTTTTGTGACATAGGTAAAACTATTGCAGAGAATTTTAAAGTTAAAATAAAGAATGGAAAAAGTTTTCTGAAAAGTATGAGGTAACAGGGCAATGTCCAAATACTTTATCTATAGAGTTCTGTATAAGCTAACGGGCAAATGCTTGTTCATGTGGAAAACAATTTTACATCTAAAAATAGGCTGAGTGATTTAAATCAATATCCATTGTTTTTCCTCATGAATTTTTCAGTATATTAAGTCCACTAAATGGACAGGATTATTAAGAAAAAAGCCATCTTTTCTTATTAAGAAACGGATATATCAGAATTCTATGTTTTGTAACTCAGAAGATTTCACTGCACAAAAAGAGTCAACCTTTTTATACATCTTTTCTTTTTTATTAATCTGGGTGATAATCAATGAAAATCAATGGAAAAGACTATAGAACAGTATGGATAAAAGATGGAATTGTTAAAATGATTAATCAGCCTCTTATTCCTCATAAATTTGAAATAGTGGATTTAAAAAATTACATTGAAGTCCATGATGCAATAAAAACAATGATTGTAAGAGGAGCTCCTGCAATCGGTGCAACAGCAGCATATGGTGTGGCACAGGCAGTAATAAACTTTGATGGAGAAGATATTTCCAAACTCAAAGGCCAAATAAAAAAAGCATCAGAAAAAATATCACATGCAAGGCCAACAGCACAGGATCTTTTCCATGGGATAAAATATGTAAAATCTGCTGTTAAGTCAGCAAATTCTGTTGAGGATGCCAGGAAAAAAGCAAAAAAAGCTGCAAAAAATTATGCAGATGAAAGTGTGCTCGCATGTAAAAAGATCGGAGAATTCGGAAATAACATAATCAAACAGAATGATAAAATACTAACTCACTGCAATGCAGGAGCTCTTGCAACAGTAGACTATGGCACAGCTTTAGCACCAATAAGAATCGCTCATTACAATAAAAAAAAGATTTTTGTTTTCGCAGATGAGACAAGACCTAGAAGCCAGGGATCAAGAATAACAGCATTTGAGCTTGGCCAGGAAGGGATTGACCATGCGGTAATTGCTGACAATGCTGCAGGATATTTTATGCAAAAAAAAGAAATAGACATGGTTATAGTTGGTGCTGACAGGGTTGCAGTAAACGGAGATGTGGCAAACAAGATAGGAACATACAAGCTTGCTGTTGCAGCAAAAGAAAATAAAATCCCGTTTTATGTGGCAATACCATTATCAACTATTGATCCGGAATCAATAAACGGAAAACAGATCCCAATTGAAGAAAGAAGCCAGGAAGAAGTCTTATATTCATACGGCTGGACAGATTCAGGAGAATTTTTGCGAGTAAGAATTGCTCCTGAAAAATCACCTTCTAGAAATCCTGCCTTTGATATAACTCCGAAAAAATTTGTTTCCGGCTACATCACTCCGGAGGGTATAGTAAACTCAGAAAAACTAAAGTATCTTATCCGTTAATGTTTTTCAGGTACCTTAAATTTTTAAACACAGAAAGAAAAAATAATCTGAAAATCAAAAGTGAGAAAATTAGGAGAAATAAAATCCGGAAGCCTGTTAGCAATGAAAATCAGTATCTTTTTGTAAAAATGCTCGCGACAACCAACGTTCACAGAACGGTGGCAGCGAAAATTAATAATTTTCTGGGTATCCAAGACAAGCATGGAACCATTATCGCCCTCATTCTTCGGGCGAGTCGCTCACATTTTCACAAAAGCTGAAAGCGTTTTTTGTCCTCTCTTTTTATTATCTCCATATTTTTGATTTTTTATATACTCTATTGTATTTTGAAAATTTTTTGGAGAGCCGATAAAATAACTTAGATTCCACAAACCACTATTTTAAAAAAGTCCTCTTTGTTTTTTTAGCAGTTTTAATTCCGGAAAAAACTCAAAAAATTTCTTCGCTGTATATCCTTTCAACATTTTTCCAACTTCTGGTCTTTTATAATTGCATATGTCTGCCAGAACATGTAAATGATTATCTGCAAATCCAATTTCCCCTAATGGAATTTGATATCTGTACGCTGCTTCAACCAAAAACGTTCTCATTCCTTATCTATATATCTCGTCATCAAAAATTTTATGGCAATATTTTACTTTAAATTCACAGTGCATCCATGCTTCGCCTACCGCAGAGCTGAATCTAGCTGGATTTAATTTTCTCATTTTTTTACCTCCGTTTTAGAAATCTTTTTATTCAAAAGTTGCCACTGTTTCTTGAACAGTGGAAAGTTTTGAATTCTATTGTATAAGTTAATGTATTGTGAATCCTTTTTGCTTTTTTCAATTCATTACCTGCTGTTCCTTTTCTTTATCTCTTTAACTAATTTTTTAACAAGTTCTTCAGGATCAGATTCATAAATGATTTTTGCACCAGTATATTTTTTGCAGATCTCAATAATCTCATCAATAAACTCAGAAACCCCGCCAAAATGCTCTAAGATACCAATGATCTTCTTGTCTTCATATGCTATTGTAAATTCATTTAAAGTTCCCATTGATCCCCTCAAAAAAATAACACCATCACTTGTCCTGATATTAACAATATTTCTAAGATTAAAACCAAAACCTGTATAGACAATTGTATCATAATTCTTGATAGGCAGTTTATATTTTTTTATATGCTCCTTATAATCATGCGCAGGGCTGATACCTAAAACAAAGCCATTATTCTTTTTGGCTCCATAAGCTGCCTCATCAGGAAGGCCAGTTGTTGCTCCGTTTACAAGGATGCAGTCATTTTCTGCAATCGCTTTTCCTATTTGCTGTGATTTTTTTATTAATGTCTTATTTATCGGCTCCTCATGAGAGCCCATAACTCCGATTTTTAATTTCATAAGAATTTTAAAAACAACTCTTCTTAAATAATTTATGGTATACAAAAAAAATATATACCTGTACTCAAAATAATTAAATATGGTAAAAAAAATCTTAATACTCTTTTTGCTGGTTTTCCCTCTTGTTCCTGCTCAAACCGATCAAAGATTATTCTTATCAGAAAGTCTGATTCTCGATATGGAACTCTCCTCAGAAATAGATATAATAAAGACACCTTCTTCATCAATTGATTATGTAAGTGCGGAATTTAATTTTAAACCGGAACCGGATTACAGACAGGAACTGTTGTCACTGAAAACTGAGCCCTCTGCTAAAAATAAAACTGACCATTACTATTTCAGATGGGAAAAACCTGTCCAAAATAAGCTTTACTACAATGTTTTTGCCAGAATAAAAACAAAAAACGATTATAAAAAGATAAATAAAAAAATCACATTTCCAATAAACCAGGAAAATCAGGAACTTAAGAAATACACTATAGCATCAGATAAAATCGACATCACACCTGAAATAATAGATGTCTCAACATCATTGGCTGAAGGAGAGGATGACCTTTTCGAAGTAGTATTTAAATTAGGAGAATGGACAAATGAAAATATTGAATATAGTTTAAGTACAATTACCTCAAAAGCGAGCCAGAAAGCAAGCTGGGTTCTTGAAAACAGACAGGGTGTATGTGATGAAATTACCAACCTTTTTATTGCGATGTGCAGAAGTCTTAAAATCCCTGCAAGATTTATCTCAGGAATATCTTATACTAATTCAGAACTTTTTGAAGAGACCTGGGGTCTTCACGGTTGGGCAGAAGTGTATTTTCAGAATTACGGCTGGGTTCCGTTTGATGTAACATACGGCCAAATGGGTTTTGTTGATTCAACCCACATAAAATTAAAAGATTCAATTGATTCAGATAAATCCTCAACAAGGTTTGAATGGAAAGGTCGTAATATTAATATAAAAACAAATCCGTTGAAAACATCAGTCAATGTTTTCCATGTCGGTTCTCTGCCGGATAGTAATCTTGATATTAGTCTAGATTTTCTGAATAAAAAAATCGGATTCGGTTCCTACAACTTTGTTGAAGCAACAATAAAAAACAAACAAAATCACTATTTATCAACAGATCTTGCCCTTTCTAAAACATCTGAGATAATACTTTCTGATAAACCAACCAAACTGGTTCTTTTAAAACCAGGGGAAGAAAAAAAAATATACTGGAAATTTAAAGTTCCTGATAATCTTAAAGACAATTACATCTACACATTCCCATTTATCCTGATAACCTCAACTAATCAGAGTGCTGAAAAAACCTTATCGTCAGATAAAAATTCTGTCAAATTCAAGAGTTCTGAAATAAACAATATACTTGAAAAAAAGATCGGAGAAGAATCAAAATCCTATTCAAAAAATATTGAATTAAAATGTGATGCTCCTTCATTTGCTTATCTTAATAATATATTTAAAATTGATTGCATTATGGAAAACACAGGAAACACTAATTTAAAAAATATTGATGTTTGCACTGGGAAAAACTGTATACGTACAGATTTATTAATATCTCAGCAGCAAAAAGTTAACTTTGAAACCAAAAAAAACTCAACTGGAAGCTTTGCAATCACAATTTCTGCTGAAAATAAAGATATAACTAAAACAAAAATCATAAATATAAGAATTGAAGATAAACCTAACATATCGATAGAAAATTTAAAATACCCGGAAAATGTCTCTTATGAAGAAAATTTTAATATTTATTTTGAGCTTTATAAAAATTCTTTATCAAATCCTGTTTCCGTCAATGTTGATTTTATTTACGGGAATGAAAAACAATCATGGCAGATTGGAAAGTTAACTGCTAAAAAACCTTTCAGTATTACTTTGCCAGGGTCCCTTCTTGATATTAAGAAAAATAAATTTGAAATAAGAATAAACTATGAAGACCGGTTAAACAATAAATTTCAAACAAAAAATAGTTTTTATATTCAACTGAAAAATCCAGGGTTTTGGCAAAAGATTGAAATCTACTTTAATAACCTCTCAAGATGGATTGAACAACAAATTTCCAACTGAAAATTATCAGTAAATCTTATAAACAATAATATATATTAACAATTGGGGTGATTGTAATGGACAATAATAAAGCCAGAGTCAGAAAGATAATCATTAAATTAGGAAAAGAACAGGGAGAAGTCATACCTATAAGTGAGATAGTTCTGCTAGCAGAAGAGATTGATGAAAAGATCGTTATGGAAACAATAGATGAGCTTGAGCAGGACGGGTTTGTAAGCTATCTTAATAAAGAAAGCATTGAACTGAATATGTAATAAGGCTTTTTGAAAAAATTTCTGCAAATTTTCTTGAAGAAAAATTTTTTATTTTTAAAAAAAAATTGAGTTATACATCTAGATATAATTTACTTTTTTTGCCAGTTGTAGGATTTAATCTTTGAGGATTTGCCATAACCGCAGGAACTACACACTTTTTTTCTGATATGATAAGATCTTTTCCCGCATCTTCTGCAGTATATATGAGACTTTTTACCTGACTTTTTCCCCATAGAGTATGTACCTTTCATTTTATTCTAGAGATATTATTATAATTGTGTCTCCCCGGATAAAAATTGTTCCCAATTTTCTTGTTATTTCTCCATCTACTCTCTCTTCAGCGTCTTCTAGTACAACATTAATGTGTATATCAAATGCCTTGAGTTTTCCAACAAGTTGTTTTCTGTTTTTTAAATCTACTATTACTCTCTGGTTTCTTGCTTTGTTTAATGTATCTAATGGTCTTGGATTTTCCATATCTGCACCTCGATTTATGAGTTATTGGATTTTAAACAAATTTATAAATTTATGGTTTAGTATGTACAAACTAAGTCAAAGAAAAATAATACGATTGGACTTATTTAACCAGAATCTGGTTAAGACGGTATTGTTGATGACAGAAAATTATATCCTGATCTTATGATTGATAAAATTATACAAATTTGTCTAAAATTAAACAAAATTTATATACCAGTATATATTTTAATAATATTGATGGAAATCCAGACTGAACTTTCTGAGTATTTTGATATAACAAATCTGTTAATTATAAGAGAGCTTGTTGCAAAGCTTCCTGCATATTCGAAAAGCAAGATAACATGAAAAAAAACATACATAAGGCAACAAAAGATTACATAAGAGAACACCCGAGCATAAAGGACTGCTTAATAAAAGGTATTATCAATTATTCAGCATTATCAAGGCTGATCTCAAAGGATCTTAAAATAAAAAAATTTGATGCTGTCTTAATAGCCTGTAGAAGATACAGGGAAAAGATAAAAAACAAAAAAACACTGGAAAGCAGGATAAAAAAAATCCTCAAAAAAAGCAGGCTGGAGATAAAAACAAAAATAATCATTGTTGTAATTGAAAAACCGAGATTTTTCAGTGAGCTCCTAAGTCTTGAAGAGTCAATAAAAAAGCAAAAAGGAATGTTTAACCTGATTGAAGGCACAGAGACAATCACAATAATAACAGATCTTGAGTTTAAAGAACTGATAAAAGAGAAATTAAAGCTTAAAATAATAAAGATCAACAAGAATTTTGTCCAGATAAATATAATCTGCCCCCCTGAAATAGAGTCCACTCCAGGAGTTATATCTCACATCTACTCGTTATTTGCAGAAAACGGCATAAACATCTTAGAAGAAATGAGCTGCTGGACAGATATCATGATAATCATTGATGAAAAAGACCTTTCTAAAGTGATGGAATTTTTAAAGTTTTAATCATAAATGTAAAAATCTTTCGCTCTTCTGACATAATTCAAAAGTTGCCACTGTTTCTTGAACAATGGAAAGTTTTGAATTCTACATTGATATATATTAAAGAAAAATGAGAGAAATTAACTTTAAAAAAAATAAATAGGATCCTTTAACCCAAATCAATTTAAAAAAAATGATTTTTCCTTAATATATGAAAATACCTGAACTCCTTGCACCTGCAGGCTCATGGGAGAGCTTATCTGCAGCTGTAAAAGCAGGGGCAGATTCAGTTTACTTTGGAATCAAAGAACTGAATATGAGGGAAACTGCAAAAAATTTTAATCTGGATGATTTGGAAAAGATCACTGGTTTCTGCCGTAAAAATAAAGTCAAGGCTTACCTCACATTAAATACGATAATATATGAGAATGAAATTGATTCTGTGAAAAAAATTCTTGTTGCAGCAAAAAATGCAAAAATTGATGCTGTCATATGCTGGGACTTTGCTGTAATTGAAGAATGCAATAATTTAAAGATCCCATTCCATATATCAACCCAGGCATCTGTCTCAAATTCAGAATCAGCAAAATTTTTTAAGAATCTCGGAGCACAAAGGATTGTCCTTGCAAGAGAATGTTCCCTGGCACAAATTAAAGAAATTAAAAAAAGAGCAAACATTGAGATAGAGACATTCATACACGGAGCAATGTGTGTGTCTATTTCAGGACGATGCTTTACTTCCCAGTTTCTCTACAACAGGTCAGCAAACAGAGGAGACTGCATCCAGCCCTGCCGAAGATCCTATATTGTAAAGGATTTGGAAGAAAACAAAACCCTTAAACTTGATAATAATTATGTGATGAGTGCAAAAGACTTATGCATGATAAAATCCATTGATAAACTGATTGAAGCAGGGATTGATGCTTTCAAGATAGAAGGAAGGACAAAATCAGCTGATTATGTAAAAATTGTTGTTGAAAAATACCGGCAGGCGCTTGACTCTTATAAGCAGGCAAAACTAACAAAAGAGTTAAAAGATAAATTGCACCAAGAACTAAAAAACGTCTACCATAGGGGTTTTTCACAAGGTTTTTATTTTGGAAAGCCAATAAATGAATTCGCTGAGCAATACGGGGGAATACAAAAACAGGTTAAAGTCTATGCTGGAATTGTAGTTAATTTTTATAAAGAAATTTCTGTTGCAGAGATAAAACTTGAGGGTTCTGATATAAAGAAAGGAGACAAAATTACAGTGATCGGTCCCACAACCGGCTGTGTTATTCAGGTAGTGCAGTCAATGGAAAAAGATCCCGGAAAAAAGATCAAAAAAGCAAAAAAAGGCACAAATATCGGTATAAAGATGGAAAATCTAGTAAGAGAAAATGACAAAGTCTATGTAATAAAAGTAAATAAAGCAGTTGTTCATTGAATCTTATTGTATTTGTAAAAATTTACAAAAAAGAAACTAACGGTTCAGCAAAAAATCCCAAAAGAAGAAAATTAAAACTGATATTAACAATATTTCCCGGAAGGTCAGCAAATATCCTGAAATCTTTAAAAATTACATTAAAAAAAAGATACGCACCATTTAAGAACAATACAGCTGCTCTTCCTGCAAAAACAACACCTCTTCCTGAAAGAGCTGCAACTATACCAACAACAAGAGCATAAACACCTATCTTTATTAGAATCCAGTGACAGAATCTTCCAGATATAACTGCTGAAACTAAGACCATTAATACAGCTGCAATAAATGCAGTGTTAATCCCATGAGTAATGCTAATTAATATAATAAAAAATGTCTTTAATTCCAGTCCAATTGACACAGGGATAAACCTTTTATAAAACTTTGAAAATCCTCCGATAATCGTCATCAAAATAATAGCAACCTGCATAATATAAAAAGAAAAAAAATAATTATATATAGATTACGTAAAAAAGAAAATTTTTGTGATACTTATAAATGATTCGAAAGACTTATTAATTATCAGTGAATTTATTATAGTATTAGGTTGATTTTTCTTAACTATAACTGAGAAAATAAGGGGGTTTCCTTATAACAACCATATTATTTTAAAAACTAAATAAAGGTGAATTGCAATGAATATTATTCAAAAAATTAATACAGGTATAAGAAAAGCTATGGTCTCAACAAATAAAATTTTAATAAATAATAATGAAGAAAACAAAATTTCATATCTTCAGCCCACAGATTTTTTTGTAAATGTAGATAATTTTTAAAAAAATTTTATTTTACTTCTTCAGTATTTATAAATATGTTTTAAAAAACATCAAAAGCTGAAATCGACTTTTGTCCTCTCTTTTTATTATTTCCATATTTTTGATTTTTTATATACTCTATTGTATTTTGAAAATTATTTGGAGAGTTAAAATCTGACAATAACAAAATTTATATAGCAACTAGGTTTTTAAAAGAGTTGAAGGTGCAAATTTTATTTCAGTTAAAAAACATTTACCAACCTTTAAATACGTGATTTCTTATATTTATAATAATCTTATTGAGGTGAATTAGGTGGGGCTATACATACAGATGCATTCAATGCATGGATTGTTTAGATCAAAGAACTTAGAGCTTGGAAGAGATGAAGATACAGGAGGCCAGATTGTTTATGTATTAGAACTTGCAAAGGCTCTCGGGAAAAAAAAGGACATTGACAAAGTTGATATTATCACAAGAAGAATCATAGATGATCAATACCCAGGCTACTCAGAAAAAATCGAGGAAGTGACTGAAAAAGTAAATATTGTAAGGATAAACTGCGGACCAAAAAAATATATCAAAAAAGTAAATCTATGGCCTTATCTTCCTGAATTTATTGAAAATGTAAAAAAATATATTAAAAAGATTGACAGGAAACCGGATATTTTCCAGAGCAATTATGCTGATTCAGGAAAAGTCTGCTCAATACTTTCAAAAGAATTGCAAATTCCACAGGTTCATACAGGACACTCTCTGGGAAAACCCAAGATGAAAAGGCTTGGAGTGAATGATGAAAATTTTGACAGATTCAATAACATTTTTCATTTTGAAACACGGCTTGAGGCAGAACAATTTACATTGAACACAGCAGATGCAGTAATCGCATCAACAAGAGAAGAGTTAAAAAAACAATATTCTCCCTATGAAATTGATGAAGAACTATTTAAGATAATCCCACCCGGGATAAATATTGATATGTTTTATCCGCCGTCTGACAAAAATCCTAGTGAGCAGCATATTAATATGAGGCAGATGCTTGAAAATCTTTTGACACAGAACATGAAAGAGCCTGAAAAACCATTAGTCACTACATTAAGCAGGTTGGATGAAAGAAAGAATCTTCATGGCCTTCTTGAAAGCTATGGAAAAGACAAGGAACTTCAGGAACTTGCAAATCTTTTGATATTTGCACAAACCCTTGAAGGAAATGAGGATGATCAGGAAATAATAGAAAAGATTAACAGAATCATTCATAAATATAATTTGTACGAGAACATAGTAATTCCAGCAATACACCTTGATTATGATACACAGGTTCCTGAATATTACAGATTTATCTCAGAAAAAAAAGGGGTCTTTGTAAACCCTGCTTTAATTGAACCTTTCGGACTTACGATAATTGAGGCGGGAGCATGCGGAATACCTGTTGTAGCAACAAAAAACGGTGGTCCTTCAGAAATAATTGATCCTGGAAAAAACGGATATTTAATAGATCCCAAAGATCCGAAAGATATATCTGCTAAGATAAAAAAATTACTGAAAGACAAAAAACTTTGGGAAAAAATATCAAAAAACTCAATTCAAATTGTCAAAGACCAGTACTCATGGAGAGCCTGTGCAAGAAAATATCTTATGGTATTTAAAGAAGTAATAAAATGATAATAGCAACAGATCTTGACAGAACCCTTCTTCCCAACGGAAATCAGGAATATGAAAAAACAATTCCC
>WJJD01000104.1 GCA_014729915.1 Candidatus Woesearchaeota archaeon
AAAAAAAACAGGAAAAGGTTGTTAATCTTATTGAAAAACCGGACTATGTAAAACCTATGCCTGCAATTGTTGGTGTAAATTTCATCAATAATTCTAAACTTATGTTTGGCTGCCTGAAAGAACTTATGGATAAAAACATAAAGACAAAACAGGAATATCAGCTTACTGATGCGTTCCAGCTGATGCTTGATAAAGGTGCAAATATGGAAACATTTGAACTTGATGGCTGGTATGACTGCGGAAAACCGGAAACAATGCTTAAGACTAACAAATATCTTCTTAATAAAAAAACTAAAGTTATAAAAACAAAAAATACTGTAATAATTGATCCTGTTTATATTGAAGATTCAGCTGAGATTGTAAACTCAGTCATTGGTCCTTATGTATCAGTTGCAAAGAATGTTGTTATCAAAAGCTCAATTATTAAAAATTCTATATTAAACAAAGGGTGCAATGTCCTGAATGCACAGCTCACAGATTCTTTGATAGGAGAAAATGCTGTTGTTGATGATATTGTTGAAAAACTCAATGTCGGAGATAATTCTGAGATAAGATATTCTGGAAAATAGACGAAAGGTGGTAAAAAGTGGAATCTAAAAAAATTTTGATAGGACATTTCAGAGTAGGAAAGACTGACGGTGTTTCATTGGAAATCTCAAAAAGAAAAAAGATGCTTGAGAAAATGGGGCATGAAGTATATCTTCTTTCCGGACCAAGACAGGTCGGGGCTGATTTTGTTATTGATGAGCTTGAGGTTGATGAGCCAAGGATTGCAAAACTCAGGGAAAACACAATAACAAAGTTTGAGGATTATGAAGATGAAGAAGAGATGAAAAAAGAGTTATATACAATTCATGATTCTATAAAAAAGCAGTTAAGAGAAATTTTTGAAAAAAATAATTTTGATGTTATCTATATCCATAATATGCTGTCTCTTGCAATCCATATACCTGCAACAATGGCTTTGGTGCAATTGATTAAGGAACTAAAGATACCTTGCGTTGCCATCAACCATGATTTTTACTGGGAAGGGGATATCAGGACAAACCCAACTTTTCCTTTTGTAAAAGAACTTATAGAAAAATATTTTGTTCCAAAGCTTCCCAATGTGATGCATGGGACAATTAACACTTTAAATCATAAGAAACTTCTTGAAGAGAGGAAAATTAAAGCTGTTGTCAATTATGATGTTTTTGATTTTTCACAGGATCCATGGGTTAAGGATGGATACAACAGTGATTTCAGAGAAGAGTTCGGAATTAAAAAAAATGATCTTGTTGTACTGCAGGCAACAAGGATTGTTCCAAACAAGACAATTGAATTTGCTGTTGAGCTTGTGAAAGAACTTAAGAAGATCAGAAAAGAATATGAAGGAAAAAAACTGTATAATGGAAAGGTTTTTGATAAGAACAGTGATATTGTGTTTTTACTTGCAGGATATGCTGAGGATTCAAGGATCTGGTATCGGGAAAACTTAAAGGAACTTTGCAGGAAAAACAATATCAACGCAAAATTTATTGCAGATAGGGTTGCTCATGAAAGAGGGGAGGTTAACGGAAAAAAGATCTATTCTTTATGGGACACCTATGTTTTTTCTGATATCGTTACTTTTCCAAGCATCTGGGAAGGATGGGGAAACCAGTATATTGAAGCTGTGTTTGCAAAAAAACCTGTGTTTGTTTTCAAGTATCCTGTGTTTGTCAAAGATATCCAGCCTGAAGGATATAAAGTAATTACCCTTGGTGAAGAATATCAAAAGCCGGAACAAGAACAAGGATTCTGCAAGATTCCAGATTACAGGATTCTCAACGCTGCAAGAGAAGCGATGAACATTCTGTTTTCTGCAGATGTCTATGAACATATCACTGAGATGAACTATATTGTAGGAGAAAAGTTTCACTCTTATGATGTACTGAAGGATTATCTTCAGGAGACATTAGACTGGGCTGACAGCATAAACGAATCAAATTAAATCATCTTGTTGATTTTATTTTGCTTCCTAAATGATATTTGAGAAAATTTTTATAAAACAACAATATGAACTGTTGAAATACTGTCAAAATGAAATTTTTTTGAAAAAATTGATATTCATTTTTTCACATCATTAATTTTCAATACCAGTAATTTTTTCCAAAAAACCTAAGGATTTCTACAGGGGCCATACTTTGGAAATATTTATATATAAGATTGTTTAAAATTCATACTTATTAATCATCATAAAATGATAACAACTGACTCAAATAATGGAATCTTTGATAGCAGCCGATGCATAGAAAATCTTGTTCTTGGTGCAGAGGGCATGATTGAAGACCGTATCAATACATACAGGAGAGACAACATTTATCCATTTTTAAAGAACACAGACCATCTGGTTGCCCTTGTAGGCCATCCCTGGTATGACGGAAGAGGAGTTGATGCTGTTCTTGCAACAAATTTTCAGAATGCGGCTAAAGAGATTAAAAGATATAATGAGAAAAATAACACAGACAAGAGATTGACAGTAGTCTTGATGGGTCATGGATATAATTTAGATAGTGACAAGCTCAAAAAACAGTGGGGCAATCCTGAATTGGAAGGGATATTAAAAGTTGAAGCAATAGATTTTGATCCTGAAAGTCTTGGACTTGACGGGGTAGAAAAAAAATTATTTGAGGAGCATCTGACACCTGCTGGTTCCAGAGAAGAATTTGATGAAATTTCTGAAAAGGTTTCTGCAGCAGTGATTGAAAAGATAAAGAAAATATATGAA
>WJJD01000105.1 GCA_014729915.1 Candidatus Woesearchaeota archaeon
TGGTTCATATGAAGCCAGCTCAGGATGCTCTTTTACTGTTAGTTTTACCTGCTCATTAATATAATCATCTGTAATTCCCTGTGCTATCGGAAAAACCCATCTGATCATGTTCTCAATTGTTTTTTTTCCCATTTTCTTTCAGGTACGTCAAAACCAGTTTTCTAAAGCTTTAATTCCCTTTCTCATTCCGTTTATTGCTGCGCAGTATAATCCTGAGGCTGCTGCACCGGATGCAACTCCAATAACCATAGATACTGGAAGAAAGTAATCCTGCACTCCTTGAATAAGTTCTCTTCCCCACAGGGTATAGGTATAGGGGTTTGATAAATATCTGTATTTCAAGGCAGCACTGAACCCTTCTCCTGTAGTTTCTGATCTGCCTGCACTTTCGAATGTATCTACCAGATTTACTGCATATGGTGATTTCATAAAATCAGCAGCAATTTCTCTTGAATTTAGGATTAATTTTTTTCCGGTTGCTATCAGATCACCACCAATCATAGCAGTAATTTCAAGAGCTTCTTTTGCTACAAAGATTCCAACAGCAACACCTACTCCTACTCTTGTGCTTCCAGCTGCAACATATCCCCAGTCGATATCATTGTTTTTTGCTCTATTAAACTCACCAGCGAGATAGTTTTGAAGTCTTCTTGCAGCATCACTGAGCCAGGAGGTTGCTGTCCTAAGAGGAGATTTTATTTTAAATGCCGGAAAAACAAGTATTTCTTCAAGTTTTTGATTTGAAATTAATTTTGCAGTTTCAGCTGTCAGGAAAGTCTCATAAGCACCATTATGTGAATAAAATCTATATATACCATTTCCTTCCAAACCTCCCCAGATTGAATCGGTTTGTATCCGATCGTCACTTTTTTTTGTAACAATATATTCTAAATGTTTCTTCCATTCCTTTTCAGAAAGTTGAATCCTTTCCTGGCTCCAATGCTCGGGAATCTGGTCATAATCACTGTTTAAGACACTTGTTATCAAATTACTTATATCTCTTATTTCCGGGTCAACCTGGATAAAACATGGCCTTTTTTGTTTTTCTCGACCACTGAATTTTTTTAAAATATACATTTTTTTGGAATCGTAGTCTAGTTGGTTTCTTGCATCAATTAAATATGAATATAAATTATTAATGAGGCCTTTATTATTGGGGCCTTTTTTTGTAGACATTTTTTTTTCACCTTTGTGTTTTTAACAACTATTAAGTTGTAACATTAGTAATCCAGTATTTTTATATATATTTTTTCCATATATCTTATATAATATCTTATAATCTTATATAAAATCAAAAAATATATAAATAACAGATTACTATTGAGAATAAAATGAAGCGGAAACTGATCGAATTAGGAGGAGGATGCCTTGTTGTAAGCATCCCGAGCAAGTTTGTTAAAAGGAATAAGTTAAAGAAAGGCGGAGAGGTTGAGGTTGAGGATAATGGGAATTATCTAACTGTTGCATCAGAAAAATCACAAGAGAGCCAAAAACTCATTCTTGATACAACTGAATTTAAGAATTTCAACAGGAGAATTCTCAACTTTGTCTATAAATCAGGTTATGATGAAGTGAAGATTGTATTTGATGATCAAGAGATATTAAGACAGGTTGAGTCTATCCTTCCGTATCTGATCGGGTTTGAGATTGTGGATCAGCAGCCCAATTATATAATCCTTAAAAATATAGCATCAGGAATCGATGAAGAATTTGACAGGCTTCTAAGGAGAATTTTTCTCTCTCTGAAATCGTTTGCCGGAAACATTGCTGCATCCCTTGAAGAAAATGACATCAACTCTTTAAATGAGATTAAGCTTATGGAACAGAACAACAACAGGATGACAGATTTTTTGCTCAGGATTCTTAAAAAAAAGGGTTTTACAGAGGAAGATAGAATATTGTTTATTTATTCTATTATAAGAGATCTTGAAAAGATAGGTGATTTTTACAGAAACATATGCTATACATTGATAAGAGAGGATCCGGAAAAAATAAACAAAGAACTGGTGAGCATCTTAAAGCTGGTAAATGCATATTATGAAATGTATTATGATATCTTTTATTCAAAAAAACCGGATCTTTCAGGCTTGTTTGATTCTTATGATGAAATTAAACAGAAGAGTCTGGAAATATTTGACAGGCTTGATGAAAGTTCAAGAAAAGTTATTCCGTATGTCATGCATATTGCATATACAATCAACCATCTCGTCGGCCCTTATTATGAGTTGAATTTTTAAGCCGGAACAGGAATAAATCTTTTTTCAAGTCTTTCTAAAGGTTCTCTTAATGATTCCAGGCCGAAATCGTCCTCCAGAAGGTCTATTAAGGATTCATAGTTTTCAAGAGCGAAATTCATCCTGGATTCTGCTTTATCAGGTGCTTTTTCTCTTAAGAAGAAATAACCGAATATGTTTTTTTTAAAACAGCTGTATTCAAGAAGAGCTTTTCTATCTCTTCTTGTTCCATTGCTTTGATCTTTCTGGGGATTATCTACAATGAAGTCTTTTAATTCGCTTCTAGTATCTTTATCCATGGCTTCGCTGTAGTACAATAAGACAGCATAGTCTATTTCCTGAAAGTCATATGCCGGATATGCTTTGTCAAATATCCCTAATTTTCCTTGAGGAGTTATTATTATGTTATTCGGGCTCAGATCAGCAAGTATCTGTTTTTCCCCTACCCTTATTTGTTTTTCAAAATAATTGTCAAGTCCTGCAAAAATACCTTCAAGCTCGAGATCCGGAGAAATTTTCTTTGCCTCTGCATAGATTTTTTCCCATTCTGATTCATAGATATGCCTGATTAAGCTAGATGTTTTTGCAGAGATCTCCCGTTGAGAAAAACCTCCATCTACACCTATTTTTAAAGCTCTATGGATTTTTCTTCCTTCTGAGATTGCATCTTTTAAAACCTTTGTCAGAGATTCCTGATCCTGGGAATCTTCGATATACTCTGTCAATGATCTGCCATCAATAAATCCGGTATAAATATCCCCTTCATAATACCTTATTTTAGGGATAGACAGGCCTGCATTTCTCAGGATACCCAATAACTGAAATTCCATCTCTGGAGGCAGATGCCTGTATTCACGATCTTCAGGAACTGATTTTTTGACAAATAATTCCGGTTCTGAAATTTCAAATAAGCTGCCATTACATGGAGAATAGTAGACATCTGTTGCATAAACCCTTCTGACCTCTGCTCCGGAATGTCCGTTTTCTATTGGTTCTGCTTCTTCAAAAAAGGTATATGCCAATCCTTTCCGAAGGATTTCGTTATCTGTTGTTTGATGTTTCTCAAAATCAGTTTTTCCTTGTTCATCCTGAAGTATGGGATAACCAGAGAACATGGCAAGATCCTGAAAATAAAAGACAAGCTTTTGCTGTTCAGCATTCAAATTCCCAGGCTCATGGTTTCCGGAATAAAAATCATTAACAGCAGAAACATCATCTTTTGTTAATCTATGTGCCAGTTTGTCCTCCTGCCACAGTATTTCTGATGCAATTTTCAAGTCATTGATATCGGGTTTAGGAGCATAAAATTCAACATCAAATTTTTTCTGGAGTTTTTCAATCCAATCAAAAATGTTTGTCCAGGGAAATTGATAGATTAGGTGCCCGTTGTTTTTTGTAATCTCGACATATAGGCCTGAGCCGGTGAAATCTTCATCAATTAACTCAAGAGGCTTTACCATTCCTTCATGAGTCAATGGAGTTGCCTGAAGTTCAGTAAGTATAGCTTCTTTAGCGTTATATCCTGCAAAAACAGGCAAGCCGAAGGCTGAAGCAAGCCTTGTCTTATATTTGTTAACTTTACCATCTTTTTTAGGATAAAGTGAAAATCTGGAGAATCCAGGATAATTGTCAAGAAAATATTGAGTAATATCCGGACTGTCAAAATAGAAAAGTTCATCATCGTTAGGAAAGTTGACTCCTTCAAGTGCTGCATAGTAGCTTTTGGGTGCGTTATCTGAAAATGGCCAGTTCTCGGGGGTTACATCCTGATATTTGCCATCTAAACTTATCACATGTCCATACCATGTGGGAAAAGTTACATGACTCTTTATAAATAACTGGTCAATACTCATTTTAGCTTTAATAAGATATTAAACTATTTAAATGTTGTGTTATTTTACTACTTATTAGTTGTTAAAAATAGAAAAATATATAAATCCGGATCCATTATTTTTAAGTATGGAAATTTCAGTCAGGAGTTTAAAATTCGAAAAGATCAGAAATTTAAGACTCAGATATATTTTCCTGATTTTTTTATGTTTTTCAGCTATTTTTATCAATAAAGCCCTGTTTTTTTTAGTAATTATATCCCTTCTTGATTTTTCTGCTTCTTTTTTTAAGAAATCTTTTAAATTAGAGCCTCCTTTTGATTTTGTTGTAATCGGGACAATAATTTTCTGTTACTTTCGCTTCTCTTTATTTTATCTTATATATTTCCCATTGTTAATGCTTCTTAACAGAATAATTTATGCAAGGGTGCAATCAAGGCATTTTATCAAGGTACTTATTGTTGTTGCAACCGGTATTTTCACTCAGTTTTTGTCAGATTTTGATTTATTGATTGTTTTTCCTCTGGCTTACGGATTCAGGCTTGTATCTGATTATCTGATCAATTTTTTATTATTCAGCCAGATTGATTTAAAAAGGATTCCAAACAGGATACTGCAGATAATTATTTTTTATTTACTTTCTGTTTCTTTAAGAGATTTATTGCTGTTTTTTCTGAAATAGAAAAAAAGAATTAATGTTATTATTTTCAGTAAACGCCAAGTGAAAACCGATCACTGGTCAACCTCACACAGCATTTATATAGTCGGATTCATGCTAAATTAATTCATGATCTATGTTAATTCACATGAACCTGAAGAAATTGTTGATAACATAAGAAATGAAGTTCAAGTCAAAACCAAAAATTTTTCTCCGGGTGATTATTTGATCGGAAATATTGGAATTGAAAGAAAGACAATGAATGATTTTTTTTGTTCTCTTGTCAATACAAGATTATTTTCCCAGTTGCAGTCTTTAAAGAATTATTATGCAACTTCTCTGTTGATTATTGAAACTTATGATCCTGGGTTTTTTAAAAATTCCAATGTGATATATGGAGCAATTCTGAGAATTATTCTGGATATGCATATAAAAGTCATTTTTTGTCAGACAAAAAAACAGACTTCTGAAGTTCTGGTTCTTATCCATAATCGGGAAAAAAACAAAAAAATAAATCCAAGAGTGTTAAAACACAGGCTTAAATACAGGATTAAAAAAAACTCAGTTAAGAAAAACAAGAAACATCTTTTAAAATCTATTCCTGATATAGGAGATAAGAAATCTGAACAACTTTTAAGGAGATTCAGGACTGTCAAAGATGTTTTAAAAGCTGATGAAAAGTCTCTTATGGAGGTTCCTGGAATCGGTAAAAAGACAATAGAAAACATAAAAAGGATTTAACTTATCAAAATTTGCTTGGGCAAATTTTGATTCAGCTTAGGTTTTTATACTCCGACTCAATAAATTTTTGTGAATGTAAAAAAATCATAAAAAACCCACAGATTTTTAAACTCTAAAAAAATACTAAAAAAAAGAGGGGTGGTTTGAGTTGGTAAATCTTATTTTAGAATTCAAGAAAAATAAAAAATCAAAAGGCAATAATCCAAGACCGATTGCATTTCATAATAAAAAGGTTTGTCTTGTGACTGAGGACTCGGATATCCTTCCAAAACCAGGAGAGATCTGGGAATGTTTCCTCTGGGTTGAAAAAGATAAATATAATTTAGTTAAACCTTTTAAAAAAATTGATAAAAAAGATCTTTCTGAAGAACAAAAACGAGTCAAACAGTTCAATAAAGAACTTAAGAAATTAGAAAAACTTGTTGAAACTGAGGATGATTTTAAAAAAATTGTTTTTGACAAAGAGACAAACAAACCATATCTTTTTTCAGGAGAACCTATGCCTGAATTAAAAAAAAATTATTCTGATTATATTATAATAAAAAAGTCTTTTGAAGAGAAATGGCTAAGACCGATTCTTAATTCAGAAGACAGAAAAGCATTTCAAAGGCAAGTTCTTTGATATAAAAATGAAAAAAAGGGATAAAATTCTTTTAAGTTTAGTTTTTTTTATCTCTGTTGTGTTTTTGTTTACTGCAGGTACTGACATTTTTCTTCATGTGCATAATATTGAAGTATATAATAAGATGATTTCTGAAAAAACTTTCTGGCTATATGATCAGACTCTTGCAAACGGAAAAAGTTTTCTTTATCCTTATGGAGTTGTTGCGTATCTGTTTGGAGCGGTGCTCTGGCCGCTATTTAACAAATATACAATAAAGATTGTTGAACTGATTTTATTCTGGATTTTATTTTATTTTACAAAAAACAGGTTTTCAAAAAATAAACTGGAAGTGTGGTATCTTATTACATTTTTTATTATACTTTATTTTGATTCATATGTATACTTTGTTTCTTTTTTTCTTTTCCATATTTCTTTTTTATTTAAAGGATACAAAAAAGATTTTATTCAGCTATTAGCAGGATTCAATCATCCTCAGGTCTCTATTGTGAATCTATTTTTCGTAAGCAAGAAAAGAAAAATATTTTCTCTACTATCAATTTTTATTTTCTTTTTTCAGTTTTTTCTCTTAAGAATAATTTTTCATCAAACCACAGGAAGAGGATTTGATCCGCTGGATTTTATCTATATGATTTTCAGGAGTGTTGTTTTATTATATCCAATTATCCCGAAACATCTGTTAAATTTTAAGGTTCCAAATATTAAACCGGCTTATTATTTTCTTATGATTTTTACTCCTTTTATTTTAGTTGAGGCAGGAAAGATCGGACTGGAAACATCCTGGGCAATAGATAATCTATCAATGTGCTTTCATCAGGATAAATATGAGGATCTTCCGTATCTTAAAGGAAATATCAGAGTAGTTGATTTATGCAGAACATGGGTGTATTTGCTACCACAAAAAAATATGAGTTCAGCGGAATCACAGTGGTATACAGATCATAACTTAGATTATATCTGGACTTTAGATGAGTATAAAGATTATCTTGATAAGAACAGGATTAAATATGTTGTTCACTGCCTTAACTGCAGCTGGCCTGCTGACAGGAATATGGTTTCTTATACTCTGATTAATTTTAATTTTGAGAGATTCATGCAGGACAAAAGCATCAGAGGTTTGTATGATTCAACAGAATTAAGATTTTCTAAAAATAATGAGCTTAACCTTCTTGAAAGGAATTATCCTATTATTTTTGAAAAGGCCGGGGAATACAAGATTTTTAAAGTCATATGATATTTCTTAGTGATATGAGTAACCAAAGTTCACTTGATGATTTCCGTACAAATGAAAATAATTCTAATTATAATATTCCAGAATTCTACAATCATGCTTTAATTAAAAAGAATAAAATTTTATATAAAAAATTCCAGGTTGATATTGCTGATTCTGCACTTCGTAAAAATACCATGGTTGTTCTTCCAACAGGTATCGGAAAAACAATTATTGCAGTTATTCTGATTGCAAATTTTCTAGAAAAGAAAAATCAGAAAGTCTTTTTTCTTGCACCAACAAAGCCTTTAGTAAACCAGCATCTTCAAACATGTAAAAAATTTATGGAATTAAAAGAGGATAATTATATCGGTTTATCAGGAAGTATCTCTCCTGCAAAGCGAAAGAAATTATTTGAAAATGCTCAACTTATTTTTTCAACACCCCAAACAATTGCAAATGATCTTGAAGAAAAAAGATATGATCTTAAGGATGTGGGATTGATTGTTTTTGATGAATGCCACAGAGCTGTTGGAAAATACGCGTATGTTCCGATTGCAGAAGAATTTGACAAACTGGTTCTTGGACTTACTGCATCGCCCGGCGGGAAAAAAAAGAGGATTGATGAAGTCAAAGATAATTTGAAGATTGAATCTGTACGGTTAAAAACAAGAAAAGATATTGAGATAAAAAAGCATGTCAAAGAGATTAATATTGAATGGAGAAAGGTTTTTCTATCAGAAGATATGGAAAAAATCAGAAAGCCTCTGATGAAATTATTTTTAGAAAGGGTCAAGAAACTTAAAAAAGTAGGTTTTTTAACTTATAAATATGCAACACATGTCTCTAAAAAAGATCTTATTGAGTGCAGGAAAAGGATAAGTATGAGGTTTAAGAAGAGTAAGAAAAAGGGTTATCTATTTGCATGTTTTCTTAACCAGTCTATTGCTTTGCAGACATATCATCTCTTAGAGCTTCTTGAGACACAGGGAATTGACCCTATGCTCAAATATGTTGAGAAGTTTGAGAATGAGAAACTGAGCAGGAACCAGAGGACATTTATCAATAATAAATTTGTTAAAAAAGCAATAAAAATTGCAATGGATTCAAAAGATATATCACATCCTAAGCTGACAGAACTTAAAAAAATAATCGATGAGCAGTTTGAGAAGAAGAATGATTCTCTTGTTCTTATTTTCACTCAGTACAGGGACACTATCAAATCTATTATTGATCAGATCAGTGCTAATTCCAATGTTTACGCAAAAAAGTTTGTAGGCCAGGCATCAAAAAAAGATGATAAGGGATTAAGCCAAAAAGAACAAAACAAGATTTTGGATGATTTCAGGGAGAATAAGATAAATGTGCTGGTTTCAACTTCAGTTGCTGAGGAAGGTATTGATATTCCTGATGTTTCTCTTGTTGTTTTTTTTGAACCTGTCCCTTCTGAGATAAGGACAATTCAGAGAAGAGGAAGGACAGGAAGAAGCAGTATTGGAAGAGTAATTATCCTTATTGCAAAAAATACAAGAGATGAGGCCTATCTTTATGCTGAGGTCAAAAGAGAGAAGAAGATGAAGGGGATTCTGGGAGATATGGTGAATATTTAGTCTAATGGGAAAAATGCCTATTTTTTTGTTACCATTCACCATTCAATCAATTTATCTATAATTTATTTTTGTTCATAATAAAACTATTGAATGTTAACAAAAAAATTTTCTTCTATACATTTTTCACAGACTAAATACTCAGGAGATATGTGGTACAGTCAAGTTTTCTGGGTTTTTATAATTTTATTTTTTCAAAATTCATTTTTGGATATTTTTTGTCGACTTTATATCCATCTATTAAAAGTTCATTTTGAAAAAATAAATCGGTTAACCTCATCAAACTTGACTGCACCGAGATATGTAAAACTTTTTATATATCTGAATTATTTCAATTTTACGGGGTGATTTTGATGGGAAAAAGATCAAAGAAAAAGCCTAACCAGAAGAAACTAAAGTATGCTAAGTTTAGAAAAGAAAAATCTGGAAAAAAAGATATTAAGATGCCGGATTTATCTTCTGATCAGGAAAAGCAAAAAAGGGTTGATGAGGAAAAAATGATGAGATTTTTCAGATACAACAGAAATCCCAGGAGAAAAGAGATCATCGAAAGAAGGATGGTAAGCAAGAGAGATATTTAATCTTTTTTTATTTTCTATCTTGATCTGTTGACACCGACTTTTTTGCAGTATTTCTCAATTATACATTCAGAGCATTTAGGTGAGATCGGGGTACAGATGTTCTGTCCATGCTTTACTAAAAGTTCATTTAGCTCGATCCAGTATTTTTCCGGAACAATTTTTTTCAGTTCTTTTTCAGTTTCTCCAGGATTTTTTGTCCTGATCCACCCTAATCTGTTGGGAATCCTGTTTACATGTGTGTCAACTGCTATTCCAAGCTTGTCAAATGCCTGGGTTATTACAATGTTTGCTGTTTTTCTGCCTATTCCCTTGAATTTTAATAGTTCTTCAATTGTATCAGGAACCTTTGAATCACATTCTTCAACTAATCTTTTTGATATTCTTCTTATTGTCTCTGTTTTGTTGTTGTAAAAGCCCACAGGATAGATCGCTTCTTTGATTTTTTCTTCAGGGAGTTCTATCATCTCTTCAGGGGTTTTTGCAAGATCAAACAATCTTTGTGCTGCAGGATATGTGACTTCATCTTTTGTCCTCAGGCTTAGTATGCATGAAACAAGAACATAATACGGATCTTTTTTTTTGGTTGTCGGAAATTCTCTTTCAGGATATTCTTTTTTTAATAATTGAATCGTTTTAACTATGTTCTTTTGATTTACCATATTAGTCATGAATTAAGAAATGTTTAAAATATTATTGAACGTCTCTTGCAGTTAAGTGTGAAGGACGTGGACTGATTTAGTTTTTCAAATAAAAAAATTTAAAAATTCCATTATTTACCATAAGATTATGAGATCAGCAAACCCTGTTTTAAACGAGAATACTTTTTCCAAGTACCACTTCCACGGAACTGAAAATATGACTATTGACGGAACTATTAACAAGACATTCATCCTTTTATTTATCCTGACTGCATCAGCAGCATTCATGTGGTCCCAGGTCTATATATTCCAGGAATATCTGCAGATCATTCTTATAGGTTCTGTGATTATCGCTCTAATTGCTGGATTAATAACCATCTTTAAGAAAGAATGGGCAATGTATACTGCTCCGGTATACGCTGTTTTTGAAGGGATTGTGCTTGGAAGTGTCTCGGTTGTCATGAACATGATGTATCCGGGAATTGTTATCCAGGCAGTCGGATTAACTATTGCAACTTTATTGATTCTCCTTTTTTTATACAAGACAAAAGTTATACAGGCAACTGAGAGCTTCAGATTAGGTGTTGTTGCCGCAACAGGAGCAATTGGACTTATCTATTTTATAAATATAATATTGAGGTTTTTCGGGACAAGCATCCCTTTTATCCATCAGGGAGGAACTTTCGGAATAATCTTCAGCTTTGTTGTTGTGGGAGTTGCTGCTCTCAACCTCATCCTTGACTTTGATTTTATTGAGAGAGGGGCAAACAGCGGGTATTCTGAAAAACGACTAAGAATCACAATTAGTATAGGTTACTAATATAACAAAACCAGAGTATAAACTATACACAACGTAAAAATTGAGAAATGTCAGGAAAAAGAGATATAAAAAAACAAGAGTAAATTCAATAAA
>WJJD01000106.1 GCA_014729915.1 Candidatus Woesearchaeota archaeon
CTATAGCCTCTCCCCGACAACACCATTAAAAACATCTTTTAATGCTGAAAATCCTGCAATTCTCAACCTTTTCATAACATTCTTCTTCAGATTCACATTCCTGTTCTTTTTTCCGGGGTTTCCTGTGTAATGATAGAATTTTCCAGTCTGCTTTATAACACGAAACATCTGATTATAAAATTCCTGGGAATACAGCAGTGTGGAAAGGCTCAATCTCGGAGGGTCATGAATGATTATATCATAAAATTCATCTTCCATTAATTTTATCTTGTTAAAAATATCTCCTTTTTGCCTTTTGATTTTCTTATTTGTAAATAATTCCCGGGACCATGGATTTATCTTCTCAAGCTCAATTACTGCCTGGTCAATCTCAAAAGTATAAACTTTTAGAGCTGTTCTTGAGGCAAGTATTGCAGTGTATCCAAGACCAGTGCATGTATCAAGAACCTTTCCGAAAACAGGCCCAATAAATCTTAATTTTTCCTCTGTATCTTTTTTCGGACTCATTGATTTTGTCACATGCATCCTTATCCCGGAAATCTCGATTGTTGGCCAGTCTCTTGCCGGAAAAAGCTTGTAGTACTTGTTTGTCTGATGGTTAAAGAACTGAATCTTTTCAATGTCATTATCTTTTATAAAAAAACAGGATTTGTTTTTTTTAAGAACTTTTTTTACCTTGCCTGCTTTAATAACCTGGTCTTCAGGAAAGATAAACCTGTCTGTCTTAATAGTTACTTCAGAAAAGGTTTTTCCAAGATCAAGAGAAATACCTAATTTTGATGCTCCTGATCTTTTTGCCTGGAGAAGCTTTTTTGCCTGGAAATGTGTGATAATCATAAATATGAAAAAAAATCACTCAGGAGTAAAATCCTCAAGCTTATACTTAAAATCCTTTTCCTTGTACTCTCCCTTGTTTTTCAAAAACTCCTTTGTCAGTATGTAAAACACAAGACCGAGACTTTTTTTCCCTTTGTTGTTGCACGGTACAACCAAATCAAGATTATTTGCCTGATTGTTTGTATCACAAAGAGCAATTATCGGTATTCCCATCTTTAATGCATCTTTTACTGCATTCCTGTCAGGCCATGAATCAGTCACAACAACAATCTTTGGCTCAATATAATCCCTTAATTCAGGGTTTGTTAATATTCCCGGAGGATATCTTTCAGCAACAATCCTTGCTCCAGTGATTTTTCCAAACATCTTTACAGGAAGCCAGCCATTCTCACGCCGGCTTACAACAAGTATGTCTTCAGGATCATACTGGGCAAGAAAATTTCCCATTACCTGGAGTCTCTCATTGATCTTTTGTATATTTAATACACTAAGACCGTCAGGTCTTGTTTTGTAAATAAAATCAGCCATATATTTTGTCTTAAATTTTGTTCCGATATGTATTCCTGCTTTAAGAAACACCTCATTTGGAACAAGTAATTCTTCTTTTGTCATTCTAGCACCTCATTACATTTTACAGAGAATAAAGAAACTGTACTGCTTCTTTATCGCCTGAGCAGCATGATACAAGTCCTTTTTAAGCTATCCTTGTATCAGGGCAATAGGAACATAGAAAAATAAACTATTTATAAAGATTCCCAAATATTTAAAAATAACAGGATTTTTCAAGTCAAATGGAAATCAATCCGGATAGAATATCTGATTTCTAAGATATCTATGGATGGTTTCTGATAAAATTAGATAGGTGTAAACAATATGTATGGAAATAGATTTCAAAGATTTGCCCCGATTAATGTAGGGGACGAGATAGACGTAAAGATAGAAGCAATAGGAGAAAAAGGCGATGGAATAGCAAAAGTCGAAGGTTTTGTCCTGATTGTGCCAAATACCAGCAAAGGAGACCAGGTAAGAGTAAAAGTAACAAAGGTCTTGAGAAGAGTCGGATTCGGAGAAGTTATTGGTGAATCTGAGGCAGAAGAAGAGATAGTAGAAGAAGAAGAAGAAGCTGGTGAAGAGGAAGAAATTGAAGATACCGAAGACTTCGGAGCAGATCTTGACGAATAAATTTTGATTTTTTTTCTTGTTATTTCTATGAGATGTTTTGTTGCTGTTAAACTTTCTGAAAAAGTAGCAAAATTCTGCAGTTCAACTGCACTTTCTCTAAAAAATCCGCATGCTGTTATCAGGATTCCTTCTGATTTTCATCTCACTCTTAAATTCCTTGGTGATACAGATAAAATTCAGAACATATCGGAAAAATTATCTGAAATTCATTTCAATAAATTTTCTCTGACAAGAAGAAATTCATGAAAGTGTTTGAAATTTTTAAAACTGATAATATTGGATTTAGTATATCGGAATTTGTACTTTACAAAAGCACTCTTACACCTAAAGGTGCTGTATATGAAACACTCAGAGAATTTAAAGCACTCAAGTGAAATTTATTTCTTAAAACCGCAACTTATTTAAAGATTTATCGATATCGATATATTGATTCCGATATATATTATATTCCAAAAATGATAAGAGGTCATCTCAGAATTGTTGTATTGACTCTTCTGAAAAAACAGGAAATGACAGGATACCAGCTGATGAAAGAGATTAAGGAATGTATCGGTTCAAAACCCAGCCCGGGATCAATATATCCTCTTTTAGAATTATTACATAAAAAAAAACTTGTAAAAGTAAGAAAAAAAGGACGTAAAAAATTATATTTATTATCTAAAAAAGGGAACAATAAGTTATTGGAGATAAATAAGAAGAAAAAAGAGATAATGGGAAAAGTACAGGAAGGGATTAATGTGTTGGAAAGCATCTCAAACGGAGAAGAATACATTTTCATTAAGAGCCTGTTAGAGGAGTGGGAGGCTGAAAAATTGCCCCTTAGGCGTCTTAATCCCGAGCTATTTGAATTAAGGGAAGCTCTGCTTCTGTTTATCAAGGAAACAAATCAAAAAAAAATAAAAAAGATAAAAAAAATATTAAAAAATGCAAGCAAAGAATTGAAGAAGATTCACAATGAAAAAGAAAAAAGAGATAATTAAATTAAGGGAAGTCTGGAAGACATACCAGATGGGTGAAGTAAAAGTTCATGCCCTTCGCGGACTTAATCTAACAGTTAGGGAAGGAGAGTTTATTGCAATCCAGGGTCCATCTGGATCAGGAAAATCAACAGCTATGAATCTTGTGGGCTGCCTTGATATTCCAAGCAAAGGCACCATTTATTTGGATGGAAAAGATATCTCACAACTCAGTGAGAGCGATCTTGCCCAGATCAGGGGTCAAAAAATAGGTTTTGTTTTCCAGCAGTTCAATCTTATAACTACATTGACTGCTCTTGAAAATATCACTCTTCCAATGATCTTTCAGAGGATGACTGAACAGGAAAGACAAGAAAGAGGTAAAAAGCTTCTTAAGATGGTTGAGCTTGAAGAAAGGATTTATCATAAACCTACTGAACTTTCAGGAGGGCAGCAGCAGAGAGTAGCTATTGCAAGAGCCCTTGCAAATGATCCTGAGGTTGTTCTTGCAGATGAACCTACCGGAGCACTTGACTCAAAAACAGGAGTCAATGTAATGAAATTCTTAGAAAAGCTTCACAAAGAAGAGAATAAAACAATTGTTATGGTCACACATGATGACAATCTTGCTAAATATGCACAGAGGATTGAATATTTAAAAGATGGAAAAGTTGTTGATTGTAAAGGAAAATGTTAGAGGTGAAACAAATGAAAAAAAAATTAATGTTAATTTTTGGATTGTTAATTATTTTGGTTAATATTGCAACAGGGCTTGAATCTATACCTGAACTTGACATTGTTCTGATGAACCATGATCCTGATCCAGCAGGTCCCGGAACTTATTTTGATGTAAGATTTAAGATAATAAATGACGGAGTTGCTGCTGCAGAAGATGTTGTTGTTGAGCTTGTTCCTGAGTATCCCTTCAGCCTTGATTTGAATGAAGATTCTAGAAGAGACATCGGAGATCTTCCTGCTTATGGCAAAAGCAGAAATGTAATTGTTGTAAAGTATAAAGTACGGGTTGATGAAACTGCTGTTGAAGGTGAAAATCCACTTAAAATAAGGTATAAGCTTGGAAATTCAGATTGGATAACTGAGGAATTTGATATCAGTGTGCAGACTCTTGATGCAACAGTATCAATTGAATCAGTTGAGAGCATACCTGAAATAATTAAACCAGGAGAGCCTGCTCAAGTCAGGATCAAATTAAAAAACATGGCGGATTCTGTGATGAATGATGTCTCTTTAAAATTTGATCTGGGACTTTCCACAATTTCGATTCCTGCAACATCAACTCAGATAAGTTATTTTGATGAGATACCGTTTGCACCTCTTCATTCTGCAACAGAAAAAAAGATCAGGAGATTAAATCCGGGTCAGGAAGTGATTTTTTCTTATGATATAATTGCATATGCTGATGCAGAGCCCAGAGTCTACAAGATTCCCCTCCAGGTAAAATATTATGACGAATTAGAAGCGGATTACACAAAAAATGATGTTGTGGGCCTGATTGTGGGATCAAAACCTGAAATTACAATAAATATTGATGAGACAACATTAAATTCAGATAAACAGAGCGGAAATGTGATAATAAAATTCATAAATAAAGGATTTACTGATGTAAAATTTCTAAATGCCATGTTAGAAGATACTGAAGAATATGACATTGTTTCTAACAATGAAGTTTATCTGGGAAATCTTGACAGTGATGATTATGAGACAGCAGAGTTTGAGATTTTTGTCAATCAAAATAAAGAAGACTCTTCTGAGAAATCAATAAATCTTCCTCTAAAGATTGAGTACAAGGATGCAAATAACGATGAATACGAAGAGATAATAGAGCTTGATCTGCATCTGTATTCTCCTGAAAAACTAGGACAGGGAAATGGAAACAATATTATGTTATTTGCGGTTATCGGAGCAGTTTTAATCGGAGCAGTTTATTTCTACAGGAGAAGAAAGAAAAAAACTAAAAATAAAAAATAATCAGGCAAGATGTATAAGGATTTTGTAAAAATATCAGTCAGATCTCTGAGAAAAAGAGGATTGAGAAGCTGGCTTACAATGATCGGGATCTTTATAGGTATAGCTCTTTTTGTTTCTCTTATATCCTTAGGACAGGGTCTTCAGAATGCAATCAATGAGCAGTTTGATATTATGGGTTCTGACAAGATTTTTATCCAGCCCTTAAGTTTCGGTGCTCCTGGAACAGGAAATATCAAGTTTTATGAAGATGATAAAGAAGTTGTTGGGTCAGTTGAAGATATTGACAAATTTGCCGCCTGGAATTTCAGGATCGGAAGAATTGAACATAAGGATTATCTTATGTATAATTATGTAATGGGTCTTCCGACCAATGAAGAGATGGAGTTAATTGAAGAATTTTCCAATTACGGGATAGAACAGGGTAGATGGATAAGAAAAGGGGACAGGTATAAAGCAAATATCGGATGGGATCTTGCCAATGTCCCAAATATATTAGGTCCAAAAACATTAAAAACAGGAGATAAGCTTGTGATTGAAGAGCAGGAATTTGAAATAATTGGGATTGTAACAAGAGTCGGAAACCCGAGTGATGACAGGTCTGTTTTTATTTCTTTGGAAACCTTTGAGGACTTATATGATGTAGACAAAGAGTATGATTTTATAATTGCACAGGCAAAACCAGGAGTGGATCCTGAAGAAGTAGCATCTGAATTAAAAAGAAAATTAAGGGACGAAAGGGATGAAGAAGAAGGTGAAGAGACCTTTGAGGTTCAGACATCTGAGAATTTCAGGGAATCTTTTAATGATATTTTTGCAATTGTTCAGTATTTTGTTGCGGGACTTGCATTCATTTCCATGCTTGTTGGAGGAGTCGGTATCATGAATACTATGTATACAGCTGTTCTTGAAAGGACAAAAGAGATCGGTATAATGAAAGCAATTGGAGCAAGAAACTCTGATATATTAAAGATGTTTCTTATCGAAGCAGGTCTTATTGGTCTTATCGGAGGAACTATAGGAATTATTATTGGTTTTAGTGCATCAAAATTTGTAGAATTTATTATAAAGAATGTATTGGGGTTTGAATTATTGTCTGTAAGATTCAATATTCCTTTGATGGCAATGGTGTTTTTATTTTCAATACTCTTTGGAGCGGTTGCAGGTGTTTTTCCCGCTAAGCAGGCTTCAGAACAAAAGCCGGTAGATGCATTAAGGTATGAATAAAATGAATTTGGAATTATTTAAAATAGCTTTGAAAAATATAAAAGAGAGACGGCTCAGAAGCTGGCTTACAATGATAGGCATTTTTATAGGCATAACTGCAGTTGTTTCTTTGATTTCTCTTGGAGAAGGACTTTCTAATGCTGTCAATGAGCAGTTTAAGTTTTTAGGTACAGACAAGATTACAATAACACCAGCCGGGCTCCAGGGACCTCCCGGAAGCAATACAGGCAATGCAAAATTGACCCAGCAGGATATTGATGTTATTGAGAAAGTAAGGGGTGTTAAGGCGGTTTCATACAGGGTTATGCAGACTGCAAATGTCAAATTCAAAGATACAACTAAATTCAGGCTGGTTGCAGGGCTTCCGACTGATCCAAGTTCTGCTGAGATTACTGAAAGCGTAGGTTTTAGAATTGAAACAGGAAGAAAGATACAGGATGGTGATAAATACAAGGTTATGATCGGCAATGATTATGCTGAAGAGGATAATCCGTTTAAACAGACTATTACAACAAAAGATCATATTTATATCAATGATGAAAGATATGATGTTGTCGGTATTATGAAAAAGCTGGGGAATGCATTGATTGACAGGGCGATTGTTGTTCATATTGATCATGCAAAAGAAATTTTTGATTTGGAGGACGAAGTTTCTGTTATAATTGTTCAGATTAATGAGGGGGAGGACACTGAAACAGTTGCAGAGAGAATTGAGAGAAAGATGAGAAATGACCGTGATCTTGAAGAGGGAAAAGAAGATTTTGAGGTGATTATTCCGACCCAAATTATTGAAACCTTTAATAATGTCATTGATATAATTGTCTATATAATTGTGGGCATTGCAGGTATCAGCCTTGTTGTTGGAGGCATCGGCATCATGAATACAATGTATACTTCAATTCTGGAAAGAAGAAAAGAGATCGGAATCATGAAAGCGATTGGTGCAAAGAATTCTGATATCGCAAGTATTTTTCTTTTTGAATCAGGCATTTTAGGTTCAGTAGGCGGGATTATCGGAATCATTCTCGGATTTTTTCTTGCATATTTAACAGAGTTAGTTGTTGCATTCCTATGGATGGAAGGTGTTCTTCTTGCCCATTATCCTGTGTGGCTAGTCATCGGTATGCTTATCTTCTCTTTTTTAGTAGGGACGTTTTTTGGAACTTTTCCGGCACTTCGGGCAGCTAAATTAAATCCTATTGAGGCGTTAAGAAAATAATAAAATAAGTTCTGAGCTTCTGAAAAATTTTTAAAATTTTTTCAGAAATATTTATATACCTCTCTATGTATAATTAGATTATGCTTAAGACAAATATTGATAAGATTCTTGAACTGCTTAAAAAAAATAAAACTATGTCTGCTTCTCAAATTGCAAAGCAAATCGGTATTTCAAAGGAATCTGTGAAGCGCTCAGCAAAAAATATGGAAGAGCAGGGGCTGTTGAAGATAAAATATCGGTTCATGAATACCTATCTTACATTAAATACAAAAAAACAAATACAAAAAAAGTCAGAAAACAATAAAAAAGACAAAGAATTAATCAATATCAACAAAAACCTTCTTGATAATGAAAATATCAAAACACAGGAAAAAATAAATGACGATAGTAATTATTCTTCTCTTGATTCTGATGAGCTTAATGAGATTGAAACACCTGAAGAAAATCCTGCGCTGCAAAAAAAATTTTCAAAAAAAAAAAAGAACGATGAACAAAAATTTATTGTTGTCGGAACACCCAATAACATGCCATTTCCTCAAAATCATCAGCAACAAGGCTATCAGCAGAGTAATCAAACAGGCTACCAGCAGAGTGATCAAAATCAAGGATTTAATAATTATCCTCAAAGTAATTATCCAATACAGCAATCCGGTTTTTCTGATTCACAAAGCACTGGTCTGGATCAAAAAGAAAATAATCGTTCCAAAGAAAATCACGTTTCTCAAACTCCGGGTTTTCAACCTTTAAGAAGTTCTAAACAAGGGTTTTTAAAACAATCTCCGGATTACACAAAAGAAAGAGCTTATGATTATGAATCATCAAGCGCTTTTGATCTTGACAAGAGAATCTCTCCTGAATCAGATTTAAATAAACCATTTGAGAATCAAAATGTTTCTAAGATTGATAATTCCTTTGAGTCAGAAAAAAGTGAACAGGACATTCCTTTTATTTCAGAGCAAAAATTCAAAAAAACTCCAGGAAATATACCAACAGGTTTTGAAAATCTGGATCTTTCTGATATCGAGCAGGTGGATTATTTAATTGATCTTGCCCACAAAAAGATTGACAAGGGAGATTTTGGTTCAATAAATGAATTATACAATGAAATCTATCACAGGTTTTTTGAGATTGTAAATCTCAGTCCAAACGAAGAAGAACTTTTAAAAAACCGGATTCTAAAGCTTTTTGATAAGATCAAACATCATTATCTTAAAAAACTGAGCTGAATGATCTTTCTGATTGTTTTCAGAAAGATTTAAAAAATCTAATTATTATATTTCTTACAGACATAGATGTGATCTGCCTGAATTTAAGGATTATGTTTTAAAAAAGAGGGGAACATGGAAACTAAAAAGCTTGATTCATACCAGATAGTTGTAAATAAGATCCCTTTAAGAATCCAGATTTATTCAGTAAAAGGGCATCCTGTTCCATATTATCATCTTTCTCTTTTGAATCTTACAAAAGAGACAAAACTCATTATTGAAAAACTAAGAGAGGAAATTATCACAGAAATAAGTTTTGATCTTTTAAATAAATCAGATAAAGAAGGAGAAAAAGAGATCCAGGAAAAATTCAAGTCAAAGATCATGAGTCTGCTTGAAAAAAATTTTCCTGAGCTCGATAAAAATACGCACCATTTTCTTTCAAGCTATGTCGTTATTACTAGCCTTGGGCTTTCTGAGCTTGAGTTCATATTAAAGGATCCTAATCTTGAAGAGATTGTTATAAACAATGCAAAAGAACCAGTATGGGTATACCACAGAAAATTCGGATGGTTAAAATCAAATATTTCTTTTGATGATGAGAATAAGATCAGGCATTTTGCAACAATGATAGGAAGAAATGTTGATAAGGGTATAACAATGCTTAATCCGCTTCTTGATGCACATTTAAAAACAGGTGACAGAGTGAACGCAACCTTATCTCCTATTACTTCACGTGGAAATACAATTACAATAAGAAAATTTGCAGAGACTCCCTGGACAATTGTTGATTTTCTTGAAAATAAGACTATTGATTACTGGACAGCTTCACTATTATGGCTTGCGCTCCAGTATGAGTTAAGCATACTTATTGCAGGAGGAACAGGTTCAGGAAAAACATCTTTTCTGAATGTATTGTGCAATTTTTTTCCTCCTAATCAGAGAATAATCTCAATTGAGGATACTAGAGAATTAAGGCTTCCTGACAATCTGCACTGGGTTCCGATGCAGTCAAGACAGGCAAATCCTGAAGGAAAAGGAGAGATCACAATGCTTGACTGCATGGTAAACACACTTAGGATGAGGCCTGACAGGATAATTGTTGGTGAAGTAAGGAGAGCAAAAGAAATTGAAGTCATGTTTGAGGCAATGCATACGGGACACAGTGTGTATACTACTGTTCACGCAAGCAATGTAGAAGAGACCTTTGCAAGGCTTACAAATCCGCCTATCAATCTTCCCCAGAATCTTTTGACTTCTCTTGGATTAATTGTTGTACAGCACAGAAACAGAAGGACCGGAAAAAGAAGGACATTTCAGGTTGCAGAAACAAACAAAGATGGAACTCCAAGTCTTATTCTTCAGCATGATGCACAGCAGGATCAGATGGACAAAGTGATGGAGCCAAAAACAATGGTTGAGAAGATCAGCTTGTACTCTGGTTTGGAAAAAGAGGCTGTATTTGACGATATCCAGGAAAAGATCCTTGTATTAAAATGGCTTGTTAAAAACGGCATCAAAGATGTTAATGAAATTGGTCTTATCATGAGTGATTTTTATACAGGAAAAAAAGAGCTCCTTGAGAAAGTCACCGGAGATAATTCTTTTGAAGAGGATGTGCTAAATGAAGAGATCAGGTGATGCTGTTGCTTGAGGAACTCATAAAAAAATTATTTCCGGATCTTGAAATAACCTTAAGAAAAGCAGGCAAAAAAGACTCCTGTGAAGAGTACATCCATAAGTTTATTAAACTCCCGGTCCTGTTCTCTATTGTGTTAAACTTTTTTGTTCTTTTAGTAGTTGCGGAAGGAGTGTTTAACAGGGGGTGGAATATTTTTATAATAATAATTTTACTTCCTATTTTTATCATAATTACCTTTTTTTGTGTCATGTTTTTTTTTTCTCTACCCAAGATGTCGATTTCCTCAAGAAAAACAGCTCTAGAATCAGATATATTATATTCTTCAAGATTTTTGCTTTTAAAACTTGAAAGCGGTGCACCTATACTTAATGCATTGATTGAAGCTTCAAAATTAAATACAAAATCAAGCCAGCTTTTCAGGGAAATTGTAACTGATATATACCTTGGAACACCGATTGAAGAAGCTCTTGACATAGGCATTAAATATTCACCTTCCCCTTCTTTTGTAAAGATTCTTGAAGAGATTAAAAATTCATTGAAGACAGGATCTGATCTTGAAAAAAGCCTGAAGACAACACTTGAGGGCATGACCAAAGATCATCTTCTTGAGATTAAGGCATACGGAAAAAAGCTGTCTCCTTTAAGCATGATATATATGATTATTGGAACAATAGCTCCTTCTCTAGGTTCAGCAATTATGGTTATCGGATTAGGTTTTCTTCCTGACCTTGCCCAAAACATTGCATCACATCTATTTATTTTTCTTACAATAGGACTCATTGTCCTTCAGTTTTTTTTCATACTTTTTTTTAGAGCTCTAAAACCCCAGGTGATGGCTTAAATGACTTTTTTTTATGATTTCGGAGAGATGCTGATTCCTTTTAAATTCAGAGTCAAATTAAGGAGTTATGTTAAAAAGACAGGCAAAGGAAGGCTGCATTATGAACTTTATGCTGTGTTATTTTTATTAAGTCTTATCATCTCTTTTGCTGTGTTATTTTTTTTTCTCATGCCAAAATTCGGAGTATTAGGTTTTTTTCTTTTTCCATTGATTTTTATCGGGTTGTTGATTGCAACATCGGTTTTTATCTGGATGTATTATGAGATTCTCATGTTTAAGAGAAAAGAAAAGATTGAAGAAGTCCTTCCTGATTTTTTAGAGAATGTTTCTGTAAATTTAAGGGCAGGAATGACTTTTTACAAGGCTTTGTGGAATTCTGTTGAGCCTGAATATGATGTTTTGGCAAAGGAAATTGAGATTGTCTCAAAAAAGGTCATGACAGGAGAAGATACTGAGCAGGCACTAAAAGAATTTGCAGACAAGTATGATTCAAACCTGTTGAAAGAGTCAATTGATCTGATTATCGTAGGGTTGAGATCAGGCGGAGAGATTTCTGATCTTATTGACAGGGTTGTTGATAATGTCAAAGAGGCTTCTTTTTTAAAAAAAGAGCTTATTGCAAATGTCATGAGCTATGTAATTTTTATTTCACTGATTTCATTAATCATTGCACCATCCCTTTTTGCACTCTCTTATAATTTAATGCTTATCATGAAGGATTTAGGAGCAAAGCTTGCCTCTTCAGGCGGAGGTGGAGGAGGAGATGTTCTTTCAGGGATAGGTTCATTTGGAGCAGGCTTTATCAAGGATTCTGATTTTATCAATTTTTCAAGATGGTGCATTATAATAATTTCTATCAGTTCTTCAGTGATTATTGCTGACTTAAGGGAAGGAAGCATCAAAGGATCTGTAAAATATGTTTTCTTTTTTATCGGAATTTCCATGGTTGTCTACTTTATCACCTTAAAGATATTTACAGCAATTTTTGGCGGCATGGTAAGCTGATGGATTTTTCTTAAAAGAAAAATCAATGGAGCTGGTTTATAATTTTGTTTAATATACTTGAAATTAGTATACTTGAGAGTATATTATTTGAGAGGTTAAATGTAAAACACTAAGCTACAATAAAGTGCTTTTTAATTATTGGAAAAAAGATTAAGTCAAAAAATAAATTTAAAAACGCAATGGTTTTTGATGCTGATGAATTTTTATAAAATAAAAATTCATAAATTTTTTCCCCCGTATTGCAGAGACAATGGATTTCGCACAGA
>WJJD01000107.1 GCA_014729915.1 Candidatus Woesearchaeota archaeon
CACCCGCGGCGCTTGACTCTCAGTTACTAATCAAGGGCGTAATTCGCCCCTGAGAGTTTATTTTTTATCCAGTAGTTCCTTAACTTTGGGATAGAATTTTTCTAGATATATTAATGCAGCTTCAGTCTTTTCCTTTGAAGTGTTTTTGGCATAATATATAAGTTGATTTCTTATTTTCCTATAATCATCAAATTTAATAATCTCATCTTCTCTAAACTCAGGATATTTATATTTTAGAAAAGCGATAACTGCTTCATGAGAATAAGGTTTGTATCCCTCTTTCGCAAGCAATGCCTGGGCAGCTTCCCTTATTGATTCATAGATATCCTCAAATAAAAAATCAGCATTTTCTTCATTTACTCCCTGATCCTTAACATAGTCTAATCTGCGTTTAGATTTTTTCATGAGAGAGTTTATTGTGCTTTCAGATACTGGTTGCTTTACAACTTTCCTGGTTTTTATATAATATTCAAAGTCTCTAAGCATTATAAGACCTTAACATAACCTTTTAATGTCAACCCATTTATAATATTATTAGATAGTTCTGGGTTTTTTTTTATATCATCAAGAAAACTGATATTTATTTCTCTGTTTAGTTTCATTTCAAAGTGAGAAAGATCCATGTTTTTTTTCCTAGCTTTAAAGACTGCAATATCAATATCAGACTCTGAATGATTATCCCCCCTAGAATAACTTCCAAACAAAACTATAGCTTCAGGTACACATTTATCATCAATATAATCCACAACTCCCGATGATTTTATTAAATAAATATTATGAGCTAATTTCAAAGATAAGAAAATATTTGTTTCACAGTTAGCTTTATAATTGTCTTTTATCTGCGTTTTTTCCTTTGTTATAAATCGCTTGCTCTCTAATTTTTTTAATATTTTCAAGCTTCCAGATGGAGATAATTTTGATAGTCTGGCAATCTCTCTTACATGAAACTCTTTGAAAGGATTCTCTAAAAAATAATTAAGAATTTTTTGAGTGTTATTAAAAGTGTACATGTGTACACATTAATGAACAGCATTAAGGATACCTTGATTTATTGCCACCCGCGGCGCTTTTTACTCTTTTTATAGAATTCAAAACTTTCCACTGTTCTATGAATAGTGGCAACTTTTGAATAATGTTAGCAGAGCGAAAGATTTTTCTAGATAAGAAATATAGAGAATTTTGAAAAACATCAAAATTCTTTAAGAAGAACTTTGAATTATTCTCTATAAACATCTGAAAATAGAGATCAATTTATAGAGAATTTTGAAAAACATCAAAATTCTTTAAGAAGAACTTTGAATTATTCTCTATAAACATCTGAAAATAGAGATCAATTTATAGGTAATTCAAAGTTCTCTATAGGTAATTCAAAGTTCTCTATAAGCAGAGTAAGAATAAAAACATTTCTAAAACGGAGGTAAAAAAATGAGAAAATTAAATCCAGCTGGATTCAGCTCTGCGGTAGGCGAAGCATGAATGCACTGTGAATTTAAAGTTAAATATCGCCATAAAATTTTTGATGACGAGATATATAGATAAGGAATGAGAACGCTTTTGGTTGAAGCAGCGTACAGATATCAAATTCCATTAGGGGAATTTGGATTTGCAGATAATCATTTACATGTTCTGGCAGACATATGCAATTATAAAAGACCAGAAGTTGCAAAAATGTTGAAAGGATATACAGCGAAGAAATTTTTTCGTTTTTTCCGGAATTAAAACTGCCAAAAAAACAAGGAGGACTTTTTTGTAATTGTGGTTAGTGGAATCCAAGTTATTATATCGGCTCTCCAAAAAATTTTCAAAATACAATAGAGTATATAAAAAATCAAAAATATGGAGATATTAAAAAGAGAGGACAAAAAACGCTTTCAGCTTTTGTGAAAATGTGAGCGACTCGCCCGAAGAATGAGGGGGAAAATGGTTCCATGCTTGTCTTGGATACCCAGAAAATTATTAATTTTCGCTGCCACCGTTCTGTGAACGGTGGTTGTCGCGAGCATTTTTACTTAATTCTTTGCAAATCTTTCCTTTGTGTATAATGTTATTAATCAAAGAATGACAAGTAAGAAATTGATTCGATTCATCATGTTTTATGTTTCCATATAAATAATAATTCCGTAAAAATTCCTGTATTAAATCATATTGATTTTCAAGATATTGAATATGTTTACTAAAAGCCACAATTGTCTTTTTGTGAACTTCTTGTTCCTTTCTTATTTGAATCTCTTTAATTTCATCAATTGATTGTTTCTTATCCATTTTTCACGATGAGGATAATAAACTTAAACAGACAAGTCTATGAAATAATTATACACCCTTTTTGTAAGTTTTTTCTCTTCACTTACAAACACTTCCCCATAAAAATCTGTTGAGTGTTTATCTAAAGAAGGTTTAATATCTACAATAGACTCTTCTTTAAAATTACCTAATTTTGTTATTGCTTCTCTGGCTTTATTTCCTATCTCTTCAAATGATTTATTTCTACAAAAAATCAGCATAATGATTGATTTATCTCTTTTTGGAGCATATCCTTCTGCTTGCTCAATACCTTCAAGATAATACTTTTCGCCACTCCAAATTTTACATTCAATTACTTCTGTATCAAAAGAATTTTTTGGATCTTTAACATGTATGTCTGTTTTACCATTACAAGAAAATACTTCTCCTTCTGATAAATTATTAAACTTCATTTTTAGATGACCCAATGTTTCAGATCGAAGTTTTTCTTCATCAAAATCAACATATGAGTTTCTATTTTGCTCAAGAATGTTTCTTGATTGAATTAAAGTTTCGTGCAATTCATGTTTAAACTCATTTCCAAAATTAATATTAAATTCAATTTTTTGAGAAGAAATTTTCATATTATATTTTAGCATAGCTTCATTAAATGAATTTTTAACATTTATTGTGTCCTGTGAGATTTTATTTACTAATTTGAGCATTTCCTCTTCTTTGGATGGATCTTTTTTAAGTTTTTCAAGTTTAAAGGTATCATCAATAATTTCATTATGAGTCTTTTGTTGATCAATTAAATATCTTTCAGAAAAATTAACTTTTTTGTAAAGTTCTTTTATCATCACACTTGGTAGCTTCATATTTAGAATTTCAGGAAGGTCTGCATGTTTTGCTCCAGTAATTAATTTATCACCATCTCGATATTTTTTGGACAACATATTTATCAAAAGCGTATCAGTTCTTTTCATTTTCATAAAATCTGCCATCACAACAGTTTTTATTTGTGATACAATATCCATTTTTGCTTCAATTAAATCTCGAGTGGCTTCAATTTGTGATCTTATAACAATTAGTCTATTAATATCACATCTTCTAATTTCATTACGAATTTTTTGGAAATTTGCTTCTGCTCCAATTTGATGCTTAAATACAATATCGTATTCTCTGTCCAGAAGATACGATACCAAATCAAAGCTTGATAGAATTAACAAAAATAATAACCTAAGAGAAATAAATGTCTGATAATGCTTTTTGCCGACATCTGAATTATTAAATACCAAAACATTTGTATCAGATGGATTAAAGTAAATATTCACTCGTTTATCTTTATAGGGGTCAAACCAAGCAATATGATTAAGAGTATATTTATTTAATGGATGAATATCAATAAAATATTTTCCATGATCATTTTTTAAAATATCTGAATGAGCAAATAATGTAAGTAGGTAAATTTTATCCATTTGTTGAGATATGAAGAGTTCAATTCCAAACTTTTTTAATACAAAATCTTCAAATTGAGCATAATTTTCAACTATCTTATTTATGTCATCTTGTTGAAATATTTCAATTAACAGTTTAATTCCTGCTTGACCAAATTCTTCTTCAAAAATAAGCAATTGTTCTTTTAATGTTTCAGTTGTACCCTCATTTTCTTTTATTTCCTTGTTTACAGTTTGAGCAAAAACCACAAATTTTTCAAGATAATCAGTTTCTTTTAATTTCTTGATTATGTCCCCTGTATTGTCTTTTTTTATAATTGCTTCTTTTAATATTGGAGTTAGAGTTTGTTTTGCATAAGATAAAAAAGTTTTTACATCCCCTTTAAGAACAGCTGCTGAGAATGCAATTTGAACTAATCCATTGAATTTATCATGATATGTAATTAAAAACCCATTTTTTTTGCATTCCTCTGAAAAAAAATCTTTATCAATAAGATCTGAGAAATTAAAATATAGATAAGCTTCAATAAACTTTTTATTCCAATTCATATTCATCTTTTGATAATAACCCCCAAAATACAAAAGTTATATAAATAAGAATATTTCATATTGATTTATAAAGATTATTCAAAAATGAGCAAAGATAAAAAACAAAAAAGTGTTGTAAGTTCAGTTTTTAGAGAGGTAGGACTACGCACATCTATTTCATCAGGCTCAGCTTATGCTTCAACAATAGCAAAAAGAAATATGAAAAATTTTGTTAGAAGGGGCATCTCTTCAAATTTAGCTAAAGCTATTGCTAAAAAATCTAAAAAAGACTAATTTTCCTTTCTAAACTCTCGCATTCTCTTAGGATTATTCATCAATTCCATTGCAAATTCAATTGTCTTTAGGAACTCCCTCCTCTGTGCTGGATCCTCTGGTATATACTTTAATCCGTCTCCAACTTCATTTTTTAGCAGGAATTCTCGCTTGAATTTAGATATAGACGACAAAAGATTTGATTAAACTTTTTTCTTTCGTAAACTTTTTTGATTATTTATAGTTTCAACAATAGAAAAACATATAAATCTTTAGATATCTATTATATATCTTATGAAAAAAGTTCCAATTATTAAAAAAACAAGATTGACAATAGAGGGTATTGAAGGATTTATGATTCGTAAAGTTACTCATTTTGGGACAAGTGCAAAAGTTAGTTGCCCAAAAGATATCTGGGTCGACAGGCTGTAAGAGAATCAAGTTTTTAAATTAAAAAAATGAAGAATGAGCTAGAAGATAGATTAAATAAGTAAAAAGTACCAACTAAAAAATCAACAAAAATGAGGTATTTTTTCAAAAGAAGGAGCTGTCGCTAATTGCTTGATTTTTTTCAGGATGAATG
>WJJD01000108.1 GCA_014729915.1 Candidatus Woesearchaeota archaeon
CCGGGTCGATGTCCTGTCTATTCTTTCAGAATTAGATGAAGGTGGGATGTGTGTCTATACTTCACGCCAGGAAGGATTTGGAATGGGCACTTTAGAAGCAGCATTCAAGGGAGTCAGGACCATACAGCCCAAAAGGCCCAGTCCACTGACTGAATATTTTAAAGAGGCAATCAAAATTGATCTTGATATGTCAGGGTTCTCTCCTTTTATGATTCATCCCAAAGTTTTGTATAATAAACCAGAAGATGATGAGATAACCTATCGGGAGAGAGCAGTAGAATTTATAGAAAAAAAACTGGATGATTATATGAAAAATAATGCCGGGGAACTTTCTCCCAGGCAAGAAAAAGCGATTGGGGCAGCGAAAAATAGGTTAATAACACCTTCTTATGATGAAAGGCAAATTGATGAAGACCAGCATCTGGATTTCTCAAGGCTTGATTTTGCATCCCAGCTCGCTTATCTGATGTATGCAAAAGACCATATAGATCAAGTGAGATCAGAACAGTCCGGATATATTAAAGACTTAGAAAAAAAACTTGAGGCAAGCAAATCTTTCAAAGACACTATGACCTATCACCCTGCTTTCTCTGGTCTTGTTACGCTTGCAAAATTCTATCCTGCTGAAAGGGAAAGAATAAGAGAGATGGATACAAGAGCAGTTTATAACTCTTTGAATCACATTGATGATGCAATCAAAGCATTTTATCAGTTGTCTCCTTTTTGAATATACATATAAGTTCTTAATAGATATGTTTTTAAATAAGAAATTATAAACATTAAACTACCAAGAATTTTAATAAATGAAAACTCTGGAACAAAAAGTAACAGTCGAAGATTTTACAAGAGAAAAGACTATTGAAGGTGTTCTTTTTCCGGGTGAAAATCCTTCTGAAATTTCAGAGAGTCAGGATAATGTACAACATGATTTCTTTGATCATTTAGAAACAAGGCTTTCTGCGGATCCATGTTATTCTCTTAATTTTATTGTCATGCATTCCCTTGATGACAGGAGAGGGGTTGATGCTGTAAACAGGACATATATCCAGAATCTTGCATGGCTGATAAGGGAATTTAATTTAAAAACTCAATCAGATATACGCATAAATGTACTTTTGGCAGGCAAAGGTTTTTCCCGTGATTCTGTTGAAAAGTTCTGGAGAAATGAATCCCTTGATGATATCATTTCTTATGACACCCTGGATATTGACCCAGATAATAGACTAAAAAGAAATCAATCTTGTGAGTCGATCTGGAATTACATTATTGAATCATCGAAAATTGGCACACTCATTTCTACAAAAGCTGCAGAATTTTTACAAGATAAATCCGAGTTTTCACAGACAATTGTCCTTGTCTCAAATCCTGACCTTTCAATTGTAAGTCCTGTCACAGGAGGGTTTTTAGAAGGATTAAAACAAATCGAAGATATAAGAAGACGGACAAAAAGAGACATCTATTTTGTTTCTGATATCCATGATGCTTTTGAAGACCATGGTCCATTAAGGCAGTCTGATCATAAAAATATCAATGATTTCATATCAGATCTTGAAAAAGGTGAGATATTTTTTAAGGATTATAATCACAAAAAGCACTGGCCATACATAGAAAACCTGGTCTCATGGTCAAAAACAGGTATTGTTGATCTTGCTATGACACTTAATGCTGTAAATTGGACAGCTTTTCAGGGAAAGATTCCTGTAAGAGTGAATCCTTTCGGAAGAAGTTTTCTAAATGAGACAGAATTAATCGAGAAATCATATAACGAAATATGTGAATATGTAGAAGAAGATGAATCTAAATCTTTAAAAAATACAGCAGAAGAAATACTTGGAATCAGACCAGATTTTTCACAAGAACATATAAGGGGCGCACTTTTAGAAACATATGAACAGACTGTCAGAAATTATTTTTCTGAAAATGGTTATCATTTTGATCAGGATAAGGGTATAGTTGTTTATTTTGCAGGACCAGATATTCGAAAGAATCTTTCAACATTTATTCTGCATAGTGAAATTTTAGGATACAATGGTATTGTAACCTTAAAGGCTGAGCTTCCTGAAGAAAAAACTAAAGACGGCATTTTATCTTTTATTCTTGATGAATTTGTAAAAGAATTTGGATTTTCAGTCTCGTTTGGATATGGATATGACCGGCATAAAAAAAAAGGTCATATATCGTCTCAGGATGATGAGAGAAGATTTTCCAGTGAAAACATTGAATGGAGCAGGATTGATATACTTGGTTTTGAAAGGGAGCTTGCTGTTGATGCAATGGATCCAAATTTAGAAAGATTCGGGAGGATCTATGGTTCAAACATGACTGCAACTCAGGAAGGTTTCGGACTGCCGTATGTTGAATGCACTTCAAGAAAGACTCCTTTTGTCCATTTTCAAATGACTCCTGCAATGAATAATTTTTTTATTGAAACAATGGGAATTGATCTTACAAAAACCCAATATCCGGATCTTTTTATAAATACAAATGATAGTTCTCTAAAAGATTATAGAAAAAATGCCCGCGATTTTATTGAAAACACTATGCAGAAGTGCTTTAATAACAGTCAGGATCCAAACCATTTCAGTGAAAACAGATATAGAGATCTTATGCTGAGATTAAGTCCGGAAGTTCCTGAACATCTCAATGAAAATTTTTCAGGATTAGTTGGTTTTGCAGGGCTTGATCTTGCATCCCAGCTCGGGTATCTTCTGTTTGCAAAGGATCATGCTTATGAATTACAAAATCTTGATTATTTTAAAAATATCAGAGAAAAGTTAGATCCTAAAATAGTTAAAGAGGAATCAGAAAATTTCTATATCAATGAAGATACATCAGGTCTTTTGATAGGAGCATTATTTATGCCTGAATACAGAGAACGTATAAATGGTCTTTATACGATGGATTCATATTCTAAACATGATATTGATTATGCAATAAAGAAATTTGAAGAACTGTCACCCAGATGAATCTTTTGCTTCTCCTTTATTGACCCTTGCTTCTTTATAAACTTCATATAGATTATCCATAAGACTAACAATAGAGGGCTTATCAACAATATATCCTGCAACTTTCATCAAAAGATATTGTTTTTTTGACCTTAAGATATATCTTATTGAAAGGATGTTGAATCTTTTGAGTTTTTTGTGTTTGTCAAACACACTGCTGTCCAGATGAAATCTTTTTTTTAGTTTGAGCTTAACATAGGTACGCTCTTTTCCTGCATATTTTCCTCCAATCTTATATCTGTAATGGATCTGGAACTCATGATCTTTATACTGCCCTTTTATCCTGGGCTGATCCCTGAATCTTACATAATAGTAAAAACCAAGTTTTTTTGCTAATCTTAAAACATATTTTAAAAAAATGTATTTCTGGACCAGGGCAAATAAAAAAATCAGGTAAACAAAAAAAAGTATGATTAATGTATTAAAGATCCATCTTATTGAAAAATAAAAATACGAGACCGGAATACTTATAATAAAAAATAACAAAGGAGATAATATTATTCCAAGTTTCAGTTCAAGTATACGTTTGAATTTTTTCATGTTTTTTCACGCTGTTGCTTTCAATAAAGCAACTAAAGCATCTCCAAATATACTAAAATATATAAAATGTGTTACAAGATTTGATATCGGATATATTAAAAAAAACGGCGGAGTTCCCCAGACAAATGTGTTCATCATATGCCCGATTATTATATCCAAAAGACATATTATCAATCCCACTATCACAATATTCATATTTCCGAGCAGCAGAACAATAAACTGATAAAAGGTAAACTGTAAAAAACTTAGTATCAGGGCAAATTGGACTCCTCCACTTAGTAATTCCCCAAAAAGATTTGGACCAAATAAAAATGCCAATGACCACATAAATCCATATCCTTTTGTTAGAACTACTCCGACAAATAATACCGGTTCAAATACAATAGGGATATGTCCCCAGTATCTGCATCTATAATATTTTATTATAGATGCACCAAAAGCCAATATACTCCATATAAAAATTTTTTGATATCTTAAAAAAAGTATTGCCAGAACAACTACAACAAGTATACCTGCTAAAACTTTCTGGGAATTTACATGACTTAATCTATTGATAAAGGAATTTCGCTTGTTAACTACTCTTTGTTTTCTCATCAAACACCAATATATATTTCCCTCTTATTAAATAGATTATACACCGTATATATAAATATTTTTATGAATTTTGACGACTTGGTTAAAATTTGTCCTGCATATTATTGGATTTCTTAAAATCCATAAATTATTTATAGTAATGGACAGATTTTACTATGTATATCATAAATCTATTTTTATTGAACTTCTGTTTTTACAGAAATTCATAAAAAAGAGGTGCTACTATTAAAACAAGTTTTATCTTTAAAAATAATATTTTAAAAAATCAGAATTCTTCTGATATTTATCTTATTTCCAATAATAAAGCAGGTTTTTTTCTTGAAAATTTTCAAAGCAAGTACAGAGGATTGTTTTTTTGCGATAATTATCCGGACGGTCCTGATCTTTTTAAGATAATTGATAAGATTGAAATTGATAAAAAAATCACAGAACATAAGAATCATTTTTGTTTTTTTGAAAAAAAATTTGATACCGGATGTATTAATTACCTTTTGCATAACAATAATCTTCTTATTGATGTCAACAATAATTGTTCATTGAATTTGTTCCTGGATATGAGAAAGATTCATGATTTTGATGATAAGGGGAGAATATATGAGTTAAAAAAAAAGGATAACAAGATCATTATTCATTACAAAAAATATAAGGATGATTCATTGAAAACTCTTTTATATAAAAGATTTTGTGTTTTAAAAACTAAATCAGATGTTATTTTAAAAAATAATTGGAAAGAAGTTTTTTATAAAAAAGATAAACAAAGAAATTCTCTGATAAATAAACTATGGGTTTACCATGGTCTTCAATTAGACATTAAAAACAACGAAAGGATTGTATTTTCATATTCAGATAAATTAGATGAAGCAATAAAAAATGCTGATGATACTTACCACAGATTTGACAGCATTTTCAATAAAGAGATAGTTTTTAGTAATAATCATTATGATTTGTCGTTGAAAGGCAAGGAAATTTCTTTTGCTTATTTATGTGCAAAAAAGAGCCTGAATGATCTTTATTGCAATATTAACCAAACAAAGGGAATATTAGCAGGTTTTCCGTGGTTTTTTCAAGTTTGGGCAAGAGATGAAGCTATTTCTCTTGGTGCATATATCAGGCAGTTAAGACTTCATTCTGTAAAAAATATTCTTAATAGACAGCTTAATAATTTCCGATATGACGGAAGAATCCATAACCGATTCCCTTATTCAGGGCTTGCAAGCGCTGACAGTTCAGGCTGGATGTTTTTCAGATTGTATGAGTTTCTGGTAGTCTTAAAACAGCATAATCTGCTTTCGGATTTGTATACATTAAAGGATATTGAAATTTTTGATCATAAACTTGATTTTTCAATCCATCAGCATATCAAGTATTATCTGGAAGATAATCTGATAACAAATTTTAAGCTTGAAACCTGGATGGATACCCATCATAAGACTGATACAAGAGAAGGGCAGAGAATTGAAATCCAGGCACTTTTTCTTGCAATGCTTAAACTCAGTGTTTTTTTAAAGACAGAATTAAAAAAGGATACAAGATATCATGAAAAAATATTAGATGATGTTAAAGAAGCTGTAATAACACATTTTTTTACAGGAAAAATTCTCAAGGATGGTAAAAATGATGATACAATAAGACCGAATATTTTTATTGCAAATTATGTTTTTCCTGATTTATTAAAAAAAAAGGATTGGACAAAGGTTTTTGTAAATTCCCTTGATAAATTGTGGCTTTCCTGGGGAGGTCTTTCTTCAATACAAAAGGACTCTGAATTATTCTGTAGTGTTTATACAGGAGAAAACAATCAAAGCTATCACAGAGGAGATTCCTGGTTCTGGGTAAACAATCTTGCTGCAATTTGCCTTCATAAGACCGATAAAAAACTTTTCAAAAAGTTTATTGAAAAGATTGTTTCTGCCAGTACAAGAGATATCCTTTATTGTGGAGCAATAGGCAATCATTCAGAAATCTCTTCCGCATCAAAACAGACTGCTGACGGTTGCCTTTCCCAGGCATGGAGTAATGCAATGTATATTGAAATGATAAAAGAGATTTTTAATCACTAATAAATTATTACATTATTCCAAAACTTTTATATATAATTTTAACCTTTAGTGCCAAAGGGGCTATTTAATGGAAATATTCCAATTGTTTGGGATTGCAGGCTTAATTATTTTTATCGGATTCATTGGAGAGTTGATATTCAGGAGAACAAATATTCCTGATGTAATCTGGCTTATGCTTGTCGGTATCCTTTTGAATATAATAACAAGCGCTCTTATTAATGAATCTGTTTTTGCTGCTGTTGCTCCGATATTTACAACATTTGCTTTGATTTTTATTTTATTTGAGGGAGCAATAAATATTGATATCAAACAATTTTTCCAGGGCCTTTTAAGAGGTGTTAATCTCACTCTGTTGAATTTTATCTTTTCTATGGTTACTGTTGCCTTGATTATGACATTTTTATTTAACTGGGATTTTTTATTAAGTCTTTTATTAGGATCTATTATCGGGGGTTCTTCTTCTGCTATTGTTATTCCTATTGTGCAGAAACTGAAGATCAGCCAGAAAACAAACCTTATTTTGACAATTGAATCAGCAATAAGTGATGTCTTATGCATTGTAAGCTCTATTACTATCCTTAATATTATAACACTTCATAAATTAGAAGTCGAATCTATTTTCCAGGAGCTTCTCTATTCCTTTGTTGTTGCAGCTGCCCTTGGAATAATCGGTGGAATAATTTGGTTAAGGATAAAAAATTATATCCAAAAATTCAGCAAATCTTATATGACAACTATTGCATTTCTTCTGATTATCTACAGCTTTTTGGAATTTGTAAATTCAAATGGTGCTATTGCATGTCTTTTTTTCGGTCTTATTGTGGGTAATTCAAAAAGAGTTCTTTCCTTCATGAAAAAAAAATCATATTCTATAATGACGCCTTCAGCAAAATTTTTTTATTCTGAGATTTCATTTTTTGTAAAATCATTTTTTTTTGTTTATCTGGGTATGATCATTGATTTTACTGATTACGGCTCCTTGCTCATAGGACTTTTGCTCTCTTTTGTCCTTCTCATGATAAGACCGCTTGCTGTTCTTTTTACAGCAAAAAAGCATATTCAGAGAAAGGATAAGGCTTTTATGGAGATTTTGGCCCCTAAAGGTCTTGCTGCTGCTGTTCTTGCCCAGGTACCGGTCCAGGAAGGAATTTCCCATGGTGCACAGTTATCTACTATTGTATCATCTGTGATATTTTTTTCAATCCTTTTAAGTACTGTTCTTGTATTTCTGACGGAAAAAAATAAATTCAGGGGAATAAGGCCTCCGAATGTGAAGAAAATCAAAAAAAATTTTGATGAAAGAAGAGAAGCAATAAAAAATAAGCTGGATAAGGATCTTGAAAAAAGAAAGGGACAAGAATGAAATTTTTTCTTTTTTTAAATCCCTTAAGTATAGAGAATTTTGAAAAACATCAAAATTCTTTAAGAAGAACTTTGAATTATTCTCTATAAACATCTGAAAATAGAGATCAATTTATAGATAATTCAAAGTCCTCTATAGGAAAAATATACAAGATTTATCCGCAATCTTTTTAAGTTACTTATTTTTTCAAGAGATGTATGGCAAGATTAAGAAAATTTGTTGCATACAGGAACCTGAAAAGACCATATACAAGAAAGTCTAAGTACAGAAAATATTCTTATGTAAAAGCTAATCCTGTGTGCAGAATAGCTAAGTTTCATACCGGAAATACAAAAAGAGAATTTGAATACAAAATTTCACTTATTTCAAAAGATGCTCTGCAGATAAGAGACAATGCACTTGAAGCTGCAAGACTTTCAACAAACCGGACAATGGAAAGAAAAGCCGGAAGACACAATTATCATTTTATTTTAAGGACTTATCCCCACAATATAATAAGAGAACATGCATTAGCATCAGGAGCTGGTGCTGACAGATTCTCAACAGGGATGTCAAGAGCATTTGGAACACCTACAGGTATTGCAGCCAGAATCAAACAGGGTCAGTCTGTTTTTGATCTTTATGTAAACAAAGAAAATGTTGATCTTGCAAGAAAAGCAATTAAAAAAGCAAAATATAAGCTTCCATGTACCTGCAGGATAGAAGTTAAAAAAGTTAAGTGATTTTTTCAACAAGTCTTTTTCTTATAAGTTCAGAATCTTTTATTGCATCAATTTCAAATTCTGAAATAGTCTCTTGTTTAAGTATGTCTGTCTTGCTCAGATAAGGTAGTATTGGTTTTTTGAATTTTTTAAGCTCACAAAGAAGTTTTTTCTGGTCTTTCATGGGATATGGTTCTGTAAGATCAAATATATATATAATCATATGAGAAAGATACTTTATTGCAAGATATGCCTGTTTTTCAATATTATTCATCTTATTTAACCTGTTTAATGTTCCTGGTGTGTCTATGAGCTGGATTTTTTTATAATTTTTTTGGATATAACCGATATTAAGTGTTTTTGTTGTAAAGGGATAGCTGTTGATTTCAGGTGTTGAATCTGTTAGTTTTGAAAGCAGTGTTGTTTTCCCGACATTGGGAAATCCTGCAATACAGACTGTAAAATAATTTTTAACATCAGGGTATGTGAGCATTGTTTTTCTTGCTTTAATCAGGTTTATAAGCTCTTTGTTAATCTGTTTTACTATGCTTGACACTCTTCCGTAGAACTGGTTCCTATAGCTTTTTAATTGCTTAATATTTCTTTCTTTCTCTATTTTTTTCAGATAATTTCTATGAAGATCATCTACTTTTCGTATGCACCATTTCAAGGCTCCTAGTGATTTTTTAAGATTATCATAATCAAGAGTTGTTTTTATTAGTTCGACATAAAAAGGATCCAGATCCCTTATTTGAGGAAATGAATCAAGCACTTTTTGCAGTTTTGATCCAATGACTTTTCTTGCAGTGTTTATTTTTGCAATCTCTTTTTTTTTTTCCCAGGAGACCTGTGATTCTCTTTTTCCTCGTCTTAAATCATTTGCTTTTTTTTTTGCGTTCCTGAAAGCAATGTCTAAATAAAAGTCTGCTCTTTCCACTGGTTTTATTTTCTGAAAATTCATTCTCCTATTATCTTTACCATGACCCTCTTTCTTCTTTGACCGTCAAATTCCGCATAATAAATCTGCTCCCACGGGCCTAAGTCAAGCTTGTTTTTTGTTACTGCAACTACAGCTTCCCTTCCCATGATCGTCCTCATGAGATGAGCATATGCATTATCTTCTCCAGTCATATTGTGCTCATATTTTTCGTTGAGAGGCACAATTTTTTTAAGCCATTTTTTATAATCGTTAATTAAGCCGGACTCTGCATCATTTATATATACTGAAGCTGTTATGTGCATCGCATTCACAAGGACAAGCCCTTCTTTTATTCCTGATTCTTTGATGATCTGATTTACTTTTTGTGTTATGTTTATGAACTGGATTCTATCTTCTGTCTCAAACCATAGATGCTTTGTAAATGACTTCATTGTCTTCACCTAATAAAAGAAATTATCAGGAGTTAATTAAGTTATTGAAAAGTGTACAGGAGATTTTCAAGTCATTTCCAAAAGCTATAAAACTTAATTAAAACTACATATGTTTATGAAACTAAAGGATATAAAAAAAGAGCTTCATAAGAAACTTTATAAAAAACTAAAAAATGATATCAAAAAGTTAAGACCTGCCCAGGAAAAAGCTGTTAAAGCAGGTCTTTTAAAAAGAAAAAATATGCTGGTCTGTACTCCTACTGCATCAGGCAAGACCCTTATTGCAGAGATTGCAGCTATGCAGGGAATCTATAATGATATGGGAAAAACCGTATACATTGTTCCTCTGAAAGCTCTTGCTTCTGAAAAATTTAATACATTCAGGAAAAAATATCCTGATATTAATGTTGGAATTTCTATCGGGGATATTGATTCTTCAGAAAAAGGTCTGGGAAAGAATGATTTTATCATTGCAACCAGTGAAAAATTAGATTCTCTTCTCAGGCACAGGGTTTCCTGGGTTAGAGATATTTCAACAGTTGTTATTGATGAGATTCATCTTATGAATGATGCACATAGAGGACCGACTCTTGAGATTCTTATTACTATGTTAAAATCAATCCTTCAAAACGCTCAATTTATCGGGCTTTCCGCAACCATCGGAAACCCTCATGAACTTTCTGAGTGGCTTGATGCTGAACTTGTAATTGATGACTGGAGACCTGTTGAATTAAGACAGGGAATATTCTCAAATGGTAAAGTGAAATTCATTGATTATTCAAATTTTAGATGATACAAAAAGTCTTGCAACAAAAATAATATTTATTTTCTCTATCACATTTAATGAAAAAATAAGAAAAAAAATTATTGTATCATTAAGCTGTCAAAAAGAGCTGCTGCTGCACCACCGAATACTGCTGCAAACATTGCAGCAATAAATGTTATAAGTGTTATTACAATCACTAGAGCTACTAACACAGGTATCAGAACAACAAAAACTGCTTTTCCTGTTGATAATTTATGGACTTCTTCTAAGGTTATTACTGTAACAACTAAGTTCCACAAAGAAATCAGAGCTCCAAGCATAGGAATCCAGCTCAGAAGTGAACCCACTCCAAGCGGTCTGTAAAGCTCCATGAATGAGCCTTCTCCTCCGAAAAGCTTTGCAAGAATGTGAGTTACTCCGGCTCCGATAATGCTTCCGATTACTGCTCCGATTCCCGCACTTATCCAAGCAACAGGACCTCCGAAAAGGGCTGTTGCAACACCACCTATCGCAAAAAAAAGAAAAGCAAACAGGGTTGCATCCTGATCAGTGGAAATCTTTTTTATTGTCTGCCTGTTGAGTTTAATTATTTCTATTCCCTGTTTAAAATATTCAGAAAAGTTCATCTTATAAACTCTTGAACCATTCCTGAGCATATTTTCCGATTACAGGAAGCTCTTTTTTCTCTCCGTTTATTGCGGAGATAAGACCCATTATCCAGAATACTAATAGGACCAGCCATGCGATAAGATTTACAAGCGGTATGAAACTTACAACTATTCCTGCAAGAAC
>WJJD01000109.1 GCA_014729915.1 Candidatus Woesearchaeota archaeon
CTTTCTGATTTTTTTCAAAAAATACGAAAAAAATCATATAAACAATAATCAACCATAATAACTCTCTCAAACACTCTAGTTTTCCACACACCTATTGCATGCCCGCACGAATCACCACCCCGATCACAATGAATTTCCGCAGGAAATTCATAAAATTCATAAGATTTAAATATAAATTACAAATTACTGATAACTCATGCAATATAATATTTGTTGTTGCTGTTAGAATTTCTCATTGGTAGTTTTAAAAATGTTAATAAAAAACAATACAGGAAGGAGAATATTTTTTCTAAAGGAGGGAAAAAAATGATATATGAAAACATAGCTGAAACAATAGGAAACACACCATTAGTCAGATTAAAGGAATTTTCAACAGGAAATGCAGAGATCCTTGCAAAAGTTGAATCCTTTAATCCCGGAGCAAGCATCAAAGACAGGATAGGGCTTTCAATGATTGAGGATGCTGAAAAAAAAGGCATATTAAAAAAGGGGGACACAATAATTGAGCCTACATCAGGAAACACAGGCATAGGCCTTGCACTCGTGTCATCAGTAAAAGGATACAAGACAATATTTGTCATGCCTGAAAACATGAGTATCGAGAGAAGAAAGCTTCTTGGCCAGTACGGAGCAAAGATAATCCTCACCCCGCAAGAGCAGGGAATGGCAGGCTCAGTCAGAAAAGCAGAAGAACTTGCCGAAAAAAAGGGCTATTTCATGCCCCAGCAGTTCAAAAACCCTGCAAATCCGAAAGCTCATGAAGAAAATACAGGACCTGAAATATATAAAGACTTAGAAGGAAAAAAACCTGATTTTTTTGTTGCAGGAGTAGGAACCGGAGGAACAATAACAGGAGCAGGGAAATTTTTAAAAACAAAATATCCGGAAATCAAGACCATTGCAGTTGAACCCAAGACATCTGCTGTCCTTTCCGGAAGAGAGCCGGGAAAACATAACATCCAGGGAATCGGAGCTGGATTCATACCTGATGTCTATTCTCCGGCAGATGAAATTATGGCTGTAAGTGATAAAGAAGCACTTGAAACCTCGAAAAAACTAACAAAAAAAGAGGGCATTCTTGCAGGAATCTCAGCTGGAGCAAATCTTTTTGCAGCAATAAAGATTGCAGAAAGAAATTTTCCTGAAAAAAAGACAATAATTGTCATACTTCCGGACACAGGAGAACGCTACTTAAGTACAGAATTGTTTGAAACCGAGGAGAAAAATGTTTGAGACACTTAAGACAGCATATGAAAAAGATCCTGCATTGAAAGGAGGACTCAACTTTTTTGAAGTGTTCTTATACCAGGGAGTTCATGCAATAATCCTGCATAGATTCGCACATATTCTATATAAACTTAACATTCCCTTTATCCCGAGATTGATCTCGCAGATAAACAGATTTTTTACAGGAATCGAGATTCATCCAGGAGCAAAGATAGGAAAAAGATTTTTTATCGACCATGGGACAGGAATTGTTATTGGAGAAACTACAGAAATAGGTGATGATGTGATGATATACCAGAACGTAACATTAGGCGGACATGGCTGGTGGACTGATAAAAAAGGAGAAAAGCGTCATCCTACAATTGAAGATAATGTTGTCATTGGTGTCGGTGCTTCTGTTTTAGGTCCGGTGAATGTCGGAAAAAAATCAAAGATTGGTGCCGGAGCAATAGTGATACATGATGTCCCTGAAAAATCAGTTGTTGTAGGACCTCTAGGAAGTTATGTAGTTAGAAAAGGAAGGAAGATAAGGAGAAAAAAGCACTTTGAGCCCCAGGAGCCGGAGTTTTATAATAACAACAAATAAAAATCCATTCTTTTTATTTTATTATAATGAACCAGAAAACAACAGGATCAGCAGTAATAGTAATAGGAATTCTCCTTTCAATATTTTTAATTCTTGCAAAACAACGAGAAGATTTTTACATAAAAACAGTAATCCAACACAACCAGGGATCATGCTTTTTAGATGACGGAACATGTCTTCATGCTGACAGGAATTTCATAACTTATGTATTCGGGGGAGTTTTATCAACATCACTTATGATGCTTGGCATATATTTGCTTATGTTTGACAAAACCCAGCAGCACTTAGCAGATCATCAGATAAAAGTATCAAATGCATTAAAACAAGTAAAAAAATACGAAAAACAAAAAGATGAATTTGAGGCATTTCTAAAAGGATTTGATGATGATGAAAAAAAGATCCTGAAAGCTGTCCATGTACAGGACGGTATAAAGCAGTCAACACTAAGATACAAGGCAAATCTTTCAAAGACAAAACTATCTCTTTTATTAAAAGACCTTGAAGAAAAAGAGGTCATTTTCAGAAAGCCCTACAAAAAGACAAAAAAAGTCTTTTTGAAGATGAGTTTCAAGGATTCAAAACTTTCCACTGTTCTGTAAACACTGGCAACTTTTAAATTCCATTATTAGTTCAGTGCCTGACCACAATCTCCTTTTCTCTGGTTATATTTTTAATGTACTCTACCCACTGTGTAAAAAATGAAATTGCGTCATCTTCCCAGGTATTGACAGGATTACTAATATCTATATTTACGGGTTTTAAGACATCATCCCTTCCTTTTTTCATGTCCCTTTGATACTCCTCAATAAGCCTTGTGGTATGATATTCAGGGTGAGCAAGATTCATCACAAACTTATGGTCAGGAGTTTCAAAAATAAAATACCCTGCATCTTTACAATAAGCTAAAAGATTAATTATTCCCATATCATTGAAATACATAAGATGTTTTTGGCTTACACCAGCATGCCTGCTCTGCGGACAAAAAAACCTTTTTGATATTGATCCAGTTATCGGATGATTTATATTCAGATTCTTAGACTCATAGACCCCAAAAAGCTTATTTTCATACATAATCTTTTTTATTCCCAAAAGCCTTGCAAGAACTAATCCTCCCCAGCACAAACCTAATACTGATGCATAGTTTTTCCTTGCAAAAGCAAGTATCTTCAAGAGCTCTTCCCAATATGTAACTTCTGTAAAATCAAGACCCTCAACAGGAGCAGGAGAAAGGATCAATCCATGAAGGTTCTTTCTTGCAGCTTCTGAAAAAGTGATGTAATTTTCATTGAGATGATTTTTGTCTGAACTTGAATAGATATGATTCTTGAGCTTAATGAAAACAGGCTCAACAATTGTATCTGATAAACCAAGGGGTCTTAACAGGTTAAACTCATACTCTTCTGCCTTTGGCATAAGATTTATTATACCTATTCTTAGAGTATGTTCTGCTTGCTTCTTACATATGATTCCCTGATTTTTTAACTCGCCTCTCCATTGATAATCTTTTTTTATGAATAGCCCCATCTAATCCACCCCGGTTTTTTTTAGAGCCTGTGAAAGGTCTTTTAAAATATCATCGATGTCTTCGATTCCAATAGAGAGCCTGATAAGACCAGGAGATATGCCGCCATTTTCAAGCTGTTCTTCACTAAGCTGGTTGTGCGTTGTTGAAGCAGGATGGATTGCAAGAGACTTTGCATCTCCGACATTTGCAAGATGAGAAAACAATTTTAGATTATTAATAAAAATCTCTCCTGCTTTTTTTCCTGCTTTGACCTGAAAAACCACCATGCCTCCGAACCCTTTTTTAAGATATTTTCTTGCATTGTTGTAAGTCGCATGAGTTTTAAGTCCCGGATACCTGACCCAGTCAACTCTTTCATGTGAATCTAAAAACTCAGAAACTGCTTTTGCATTTTCGCAATGCTTTTTCATCCTGAGATGAAGAGTTTCAAGTCCCTGCAAAAATATCCAGGAGTTGTCAGGTGAGATGCACCCGCCCAGATTTCTTAAGGGAACAAGCCTCATCCTCTGGATGTAAGCCTGTGAATTAAGCTCTCCGAGATCATACGCATACCGTATATCATGGTAGCTTGAATCAGGCTCAGTCAGTTTCGGATGCTTTCCGGATGTTTTCCAGTCAAAATTTCCTGAATCAACAACAGCTCCCCCGATTGCTGTTCCGTGCCCTCCTATCCATTTTGTCAAAGAATGGACAACAATATCAGCTCCATGATCAATAGGATTAAGAAGTGCTGGTGTTGTGAAAGTGCTGTCAACTATATAAGGAATATTATTTTCATGTGCAATTTCAGCGATCTTTTCAAAATCAGCAACATTCAGGCCCGGGTTACCGATGGTTTCTGAATAGACTGCTTTTGTTTTTGGTGTTATTGCTTTCCTGAAATTCTCAGGATCTTTCGGATCAACAAATCTTGTCTTTATGCCGAAATCAGGTAGGATCTTATCAAACATAGTATAGGTGCCTCCATAAAGATCATTAGCTGAGACAATCTCATCTCCTTGTTTTGCTAAATTAATTATTGAATAAAAAATAGCACAGGTTCCTGAAGCCAGTGCCAGAGCACCTTTTGCTTTTTCAAGGGAAGCCAATCTTTTTTCCAGGATATCGGTTGTCGGATTCATAAGCCTTGTATAGATGTTTCCGGCCTGCTTTAAAGAGAAAAGGTCAGCAGCATGCTTTGTATCCTTAAAAACATACGATGTTGTCCTGTGAAGAGCAGGTGCTCTTGAAAATGTTGTTGGATCAGGGGTTTGGCCTGAATGCACAAATTTTGTTCCTATTTTTTTTTCTTTTGTCATTTTATCAAATCACCATTATTTTAAAAATTAAGACCAATGAGATGCCCTAATGCATCATCACGCACATCATAGAATAAGCCATATGCCAAAACTTTTGTCTGGTTCTGATGTGCATCTTAACGCTTTAGAATCTAATTATTTGTTTATAAATATTTTTGATAAAAATATTCTTATTGGAATAAAAAATTGAACATAAAGTTCAATTTTTTATGCTGTGAGAAAAAAGGATTCAATCTTTTCATTAAAAAAATAGTGATGATTTGGCCAGATGGAATTTTCCGAAGGAAAATAGAATAGGATTTTTTTGTAAAAAATCCGTCTGTGCCTGCATCATCATCATCATCATCATCACTATTTTTTAATTGTCCTAATTGTTTTTTTAAAAAATAGGCCCGAATAGATCAGCAGCATTTTTTGTTTGAAGAGCAGCCGCATGCCGGCTCTGAATTTCTTATCCAGCCGGCAATTACAGCTGCAGCGCATCCCACTCCTTTTTTTACCTCTATTGCTTTTTTTGGGCAGTTTCTTGAGCAGGCACCGCACTCCATACACTTATTCTTGTTCTCAATAACAGTTTTCTTGTCCTTTAATTTTATGATCTGGTGAGGACATACCTGGGTGCAGATCCCGCAGCCGTTGCATAAGTTTCTATTGAACTTGATTTGTGCAGTATTTTTCAGATATTCCGGCATCCTTAATCAGCTCCTGAGTGATATTGCAAATATGGCAAAACCTGTCAAAAATAAAGCGATCTGGAAAGGGATTGCATATCTCATCTCTTTTTTGACTCCTGAAAGCGAAGTGTATGTTGATGATCCTGTGAAATTGAGGAGAAGAAAAGAAGAAATTGCAGCAACAATCATCACAGAGCCGAAAGAATAGCCCGGGCTCTTGTCTGAAAGGCCTGTAAAAAACAGTAGGACAGACATATAAATACCTGCAAAAAATCCCTTTACAGAAAAAGCTCTGCCCGGAAGATAAAAAAGAAATGCCGGTCCAAGAACAGTGCCTGCAAGATAACCTGCAATTATATTAATTGAGCTGTTTAGGAAAAGCTCTGTCCTATCCATCATGAGCATGATAAAAAAGATAATGACAAGCAGAGTGAATAGATATTTCATACCCTGTACAATTTCTGCAGGTGCAACTATCAATCGGTCGAAAAGGCTGAACCTGACAGTTCTCATCTCTTCATCGCATTCTCCTGTCTTAAGGAATTCCGGGATGTCTTCAGCCCTTACAGGCCCGTACACAGCTTCAAAACCTGTCATCTTCTTTAATCTGTAGGCAGAAACACCGGGTGCAGAGAGCTGCGGAAGGATTATTTTCCTGTGAGAAACAATTTTTTTTAAATTAGTTTTTTTGATTGATCTTTTAATCTCTTCATCACAGAAAGTCCCTTTTCCTGCAGAGCACCATACATTGATGCCTTTTGTATCAATCACAAGTATCCAGGCAGGGATTCCTTTGAGATTTTTTCTTAATATGTTAAAGCTTTGCCTGTAGTTTGAAGAGACAAGTACCGGTGAATCCTTGTCAGGGTCATTGATTGAATAAAGACCGGGCTGGACAATATAATTGCTCCTGTTTATTGTGAGGCGGACAAGAACAGAATTCAGCCTGTCCTTAACTGATAATTCAGGATCTGTTTTTCTGATGTTGTTTTTTGAGTAGGATGTCATGCAATTTAAGTAAATCAAAGGTTCTTATTAATTGTTTGCCTGTCTTGGTATGAGGTAACCGGGCAATGTCCAAAGGAAAATTTCAGTCGGAAAAATTATTATTATATCATTGTTTCATATTCTTTATACATTTACCAGAAAAATAATGCTTGGAAAATGACCAGCACCCATCATCATTTAGCCTGTTTTACAAGCTTTTCAAGCCTTTTCATAAAAACATCAAAATCTTCTTTTTTGACCTGGCCCCCGCATGCAAGGAGATGTCCACCGGAAAAACCGTCAAGACCCTTTATTGCTTGTGCAACAAGATTAAGTATCTCGATATTTTTTGACCTGAAAGAAAGCTTGATATAGCCCCTGCTGTCTCTTCCCACAACAATTATCTTTTTTGGGTACCTGTATAAAAGCTCATTTGAAAGGTCAGAAGAAAAAGACATCCTGTTTGCAGAATAGATATAAGTGAGGATATTTTTTTTTGTAGGCTTGACTTCAGAAAGAAGAGATTCATATCTTGAATTTATCTTCTCAAATTTGTTGTATATGAACTTTCCTTTGGAGGTTGTCTGTTCAAGGATCTCATAGGGCTCTTTGATTCTTGTCATTATCTTGACACAGGTCATTGCGCTCCTGACAGAACCTTTTAGTATGAAAGATAAAATCTTTGAGATATTTCCTATCTCTGTTGAAAACAGCGCTTCATCAGGTTCTTTAATATCAGCTGAAAAAAGATCAGGATATTTTTTTATAAACTCATCTGAAAAATCAGGAATGAACCAGTCTCCGATGCAGCCTGCCATGGCAAGCCAGATATTGTTTTTTAATGCTTTATACATAAGGTAGCTGGTTGGCTGGGTATTGTCATCATTGTTTAATGGGTTAAAATAAGTGATGTTTTTTCTTTCCAGGGGCTGGTGATGATCGATCCAGACTATTCTTGTTTTGGCAGAGTCAATAAAATTTTGTGTCACTTCAGCAATATCAAGGACAAAAATCTTATCTAATGGATATTCTTTTACTTTTCTTAAGAATTTTTTGTCAATAACCGGAGTGGTCTTGATGATCACGCCCTTGCCGTCTTTTATATGATCATAGAGCATAAGAAAAGAGCACAATCCGTCAGCATCATCATCAAAAAATATCAAGGGGCGGTAGGAGGAATCAGCTTCTTTTCGTATCTTTAAATATTCTGATGCAGTCAGTGTCATTTATAAAAGAAACCCATAAATACTTTTAAAGGTTATCCTGCTTGGAGAATTTCCCTTTATACTCTGCTTTTCCCTCTGTCCTGGTTAATATCAACTGGCATATTTTTGTGCCTGGCCTTATCTCCAGGACAAAAGGGCTTATGTTTGACATCTCCAGCACCTGCTTGTTTGATATCCCGGGCTGCACAAATGAAGCAGTAGTATGGATCTGAAGCCCTACTCTTGCGTATCTTGATCTTCCTTCAAGCCATCCGCACATATTTTCAGGAAGAGTAATTTTCTCTTTTGTTATGCCAAGTATTGCCTGGCCCGGGAGAAGCTCAAAACAGTCAGTCTTCACAAGCTCAGTGATTTTCCTTATATCAATATCATTTAATGCAACCCTGCTGCATCTCTGCTTATAGAACCTGAATTTGTTGTCTAAGGTAAGATCAATTGATGCGGGACCTATCTGAGATCTGTCAAAAGGCTCAATTTTAATCTTTCCCTTTTTTATCTCATCAAAGATTGCATCTCTTGTAAGGATTGCCATATTTATTGTTTTAATTCAATGGATTATAAATAAGTTTCGGAATGGATATTAGTTGGGTATTCTGAAAAACGACCAAGAATCACAATTAGTATAGGTTACTAATATAACAAAACCAGAGTATAAACTATACACAACGTAAAAATTGAGAAATGTCAGGAAAAAGAGATATAAAAAAAGAAGAGTAAATTCAATAA
>WJJD01000110.1 GCA_014729915.1 Candidatus Woesearchaeota archaeon
TTTCGGAAAAAAAATAGATTCTCATGGAGATCCTACAGATGACGATAACGAATGGCTTTTAACAGAATGCCTCTTACAAGAAGACTGCCCTTTAAAATACCAAAGAAGGGGTTCCCAATATGATTCTTGTGAAACTGATGGATATTTATGTCAAGAAGAATTGAAAAAAATTGATAACTTAGAAAAAGCCGGAGAACTAACTAAAAAAGTAATTGAGTTATGAGTAAAATAATTAAAGTAACTAAAGAATCAGAGATTAATAAATTAAAAAAATTAATTAATTAACCGTCAAATATTTTAGACAACCAAGCAATCAATTTAGTCCAAAAACCAACATCAGTACATTTGCTATCTAAACAAGAATTACTCTGACATTCATAATTATTATCGCAGTATTCTCCTCCTTCTAATTGTTGTAACATCTCTCCATTAATTGAACAATACATTCCATTTTGTCTGGTTCCCATTGGTACACATATATTTTCTAGTAAGCAATCTGAACCACAGGATTTTTTTGAAGGCACAAGTCCAAGTCCTAAGCATTTTTCCTCACATGCTCTGCGAATTTGACCAACCGAACACTTATCAGAAGAATCACGAGATATACTGCCACAATCTTTCTTCAATTGAAATTCGCATTTTTCAACACACCCATCAAAAGACATCTCAGGAGACACATACTCGCCACCAGGACAAGTTACTAACTTAGGAGAAGATAAAGAACCGCTTATACATACAGTAGTTCCTTTTAATTGATACTCATCATAATCCGCCAAAACTCTGGCTACAATTTCTGTGTCCTCCGGCTTCTTTCCTAACACCAATAATGCTATATTATTACTACCTCCATTATGAAATAATTGTAAACTCCCGTGTTCAAAATCTTTTTTTGAAAATCTATCTGCTATAAGATTGTAATCAGAAGTGCTAAGTATAATTAGATTATAGTCTTGATAATTATTAATGATCTCAGAGTCTACACGAACCCCTATATCTATGTCATGAGGATTTACTCCTAAATTCTCAAGGAACTCTTTTATAGAAGTAGCTATCTCAGTAAGTGCTAATGTATCAGAAGAGGGAGCATTTTCACCAACGACCATAATAAAATTAGTTGTTATATTACCATTTTCTATAAATAATTCAGGATAGTTACTTAAATCAAACCCTATTGGATCAGAAATACTTGCAAAAACAAAGGGGACTAAAAATAAATTCAATAATAAAATCATAAATAGTTTTTTCACTATTTTTCACCTCTCAAAATAATATTCATATGATATAAAATCAACATAAAATAACTATATAATTGTTATGGTTGGTAATTGTTCAGATCTACTAGACTTAGCTTAAATAAAAAAGGATTTCATATTCCAATAATTGACCCAAAATACAAAATCAAATTTTAACTACACACTCTACTTCCTGTAACAGGTATTTTTTACTATCTCCATAAGGAATCGTAATTGGTTCCCCTTGAAAGTTACAAGAGAAATCACGGTAATAACTAGGTCGAATGGCATAAACTTGATTCTGTAACTCAGATAAATCTTTATTCAATTCCAACTCAAGAACATTGTCTGAAACTGAGTTCTTATAGCTTCTTGTAGTCAGTTGTTTTTTACATAAAACTTGCACATCAGAAACTAAAGTGCAATTTGCATTAATCCCCAACCGCGTACTATTGAAATCAAAAGTTATTTGGCTAACAGCATCTAAAAGTGCAAAATTACCCTCTCTTAGTGGACCATCACAGAAATAATCTGCTGATGGATAAAATTGACTGGTATTCTGATATTCATCAAAATAAATTGGTCCAAAACGACAATTCATTCCTTGAAAATTATTCGGTTTTGAACCCACATTTAATTCTTGTATAATCTCATCAATATCAGCATTAAACTCCCCCCATACATCAGATTCGTTTGGTTTGTTAGTTAATTGACCAGTTAAAACCCCTCTACAAGAAAATCTACTATTTATATTTGTGGCTGCAACCGAACATTTTCCTAAATAACCTAATCTAGTTGTTCTAAATGTTTCTTGGATTTTTACAGGATCTGCTAAATCAAGAGAACTAATATCTGGAAAAATGGTTGATGGATTATTCAGATTGTTTACATCATTCACTAATCTATTTAAAAAATTCTGAAAATTTTCTTCCAATTCAGGATCGGTTCTCATCTGGTTAACTAAATTATCAAAACTGGTAATATCTGAATTGTGGGCGTAGAGAAGCAAATTTCTCAATGTTTCAATATCATTCAAATACAAATAATTAAAGAATAATCCAGCATAACGATAAAACTTAAAATCTGAATATGTTGAGGTTAAAATCTGATCAACTGTCAATCTATCGGGTCCATCAGACTCTACTTGTTCAACTAAAAGTTTACGTGTTTTTACACCATCAGATGGAGTACTCCATGCTAAAAATTCTGCTAGACCCTCATCAAACCAGACCATCCGATTATTATTATAAATTTCTTCTTCTCCCCAAAACCCATCAATTAAATATCTACCAACTAAGTAATGAACATATTCATGCCTTGTCAATTCTTCTAAAGAGTATATACTTTCTTGTTCTGATCTCTGATAGGTAAAAAATATTCCCCATTGTTCTATGTAGATCCCACCATTATTTGTCGGAAGTCCATACAAGAATGTTTGATATGTATTATACTCGTCTGGATCTGCATAAATAATTATTGTCAAAACACCATTGGGATCATTTGCTAAAGGGATTATTGTTTCTGTTATCCTATTTAACTGTGCTTGGACTTGTTTGATTGCATGATACAATTCCTGAATTGTTTCAAGATCTAAAGAAGTTTTTACAACTAATGCTCCATCATCGAAAATATATTCATATGGGAAAAGCATTTCTTCTATTTCTGGAATTATATCTTCTTTACAAATAGTTTCTCCTGGATTAGCTGTTTCGCAGTTATTGAATTTATCTAAAGCCGAAACAACCCGTAAATATGGCTCACTAAGATAAGAATATAGATCTAAAAAGGTAGTTAATATTTGAATAGATTGTGTATTGTGCTCTTCTATTGTTGAAATCTGTCCGAGGTCCCAAATTGCATTATTTACTAAAAAAATATGATCTGGAACTAGATTTTGGTTTAATGCAAGATCTTCTAATAGAATAATTAATTCAGAATCTATTGCTTCGATAAGTGCAGAATCACCATTTGCAATCCCTCTAGAAATTAAAAGTAAGATTGAATAAATGTTAATTCGTTGAGAATAGGACTCCCACCTAAAAGAGTCCTCTTCAAAATCAGATAATATTGTTTTTATTTTATCAATATACAAA
>WJJD01000111.1 GCA_014729915.1 Candidatus Woesearchaeota archaeon
CAATGCTTCTCCAAAATAAGAATAAAAAAACGTTCCAGGAATCAAACCAATAATAGTAGCAATAAAATAATCCCAAAACCGCACATTAGTAAGCCCCAAAGCAAAATTCAGGGAATTATACGGAAAAAAAGGAATCAACCTAAAAAAAAGCATAACCCACACACCATGATACCTCAGCTTTTTATCATACTTTTCAAGAAAATCACTCTTTTTAATTATCCACTTCTCAACAAAACCCCTTCCCAAATACCTAGCCAATAGAAAAGCAATAACTGCTCCAAAAATAACACCAATCATAGAATAAAGCATCCCTTCAAACTTTCCAAACAAAGAACCGCCTGCAATAGTCAAAAGAGCATCAGGAAGAAAAAACAAAGTGGCTGTAATATAAACCGCGATATATGCAATCGGGGCCAGAATCCCGAACTTAGAAACAAAACTATCAATTTTCTCAGGACTGAAAAAAACACTTAAATCAAAATAAAATACTAAAAACATACCTGCAGAGATAAAAAGAACTAATACTACAAACTTGATAATTCTAACCGGCTTAATTTTAACCATAACTACCTAAAAAGAGCAATCTCTTTTAAATCCCTGCCTATTCTTTCATATTAATCTTCTGCTTCTTGCAGTGATTCTTTTTCTGGCAGTACCTGTTCTTGCTGCAGCTCGTCTTCTTGTCTGAGGCCTTCTTCTTTTGTATTTTCTTTCAAATCTCTGCCAAGCCAATTTTGTCTTAGGACTAACATTAGACAATTTCCTGACAACAATATTTCTTATCTCAGCAGTAGAAATCCTGTTATCCTTTGATTCTCTCTTTTTTTTCTTGACTTCTTTCACAACCTTTTCAACAGCATTCTTATTAACCTGCTTTCCTGCATCAACCATTGCCTTTTTCACAGACTTTTTTAACTTAGTTTCATTAAATTTTTCTCTTTTTCCATTTGCTTTTATTACATCCATTTTATATCACCTCATTTTTAAATGGATACTTCTCAGAAGATTCCAATTGTTCTTTACTATAATCAAAAAAAGAGAACTTGTTGTAGCAAATCAGATAACCTCATTTTATACATATTTAAACAGTAATAATATAAAAGAGTTTTGATTTTGAAAAAAAGAATTATTGTATGATAATGTTATTTCTTCTGCAGAGCCGAAAATTATTTATCTTGGGGCAAGATTTTTGGCAGAGGTTTTAATCTGATATCAACATCTTTTGCATTAACTTCTATATACATACTTTTGTACCTGATATCTTTATCACAATAATCTGCAACAGTTGTAGATCTAATTGTACCTTTTAATTCAATTTCCTGGCCCTCTTTGTAATCAGGCATTGTACTGATGTGAACACCATTTTCATCAACTACATCAACACCAATTTCTCCATGTTGATTAGAAATCCCCCAGACAGATGGATAGACTTTATACTCCTCTCTTATTTCTGGATTTTCTCCAGTTCCAATGGGTACACATTCAGGAATTAGTTTACCTCTCATATCTGTAAACTCGCCCATTACCGAAACCTTTTGTCCATCATATTTTGTTGTATCATTTATTAGCTCTTTAATTGTGACTGCTTGATAGCCCTCTTGTTTCTCTGTATCTTTTATTTGCTGGATACATCCGCTAACCAACATTACAGACAAGAATAATACAATTAAAATGTAACTCTTTTTCAGCTTCATAATATTATTAAATTAATAGACTATATAAAGTTTTCCTGCAGCATCTGATAATACAACACATAATCGGTGTTAGTTGCGTTTCCAGTAACAAAATACTGGAAATCTGCATTCAGAGATAGAATCGTGCATTATGCAATCTTTCGAGCCAGTCTTTGACAAGAGATTCCTTTATGATTCTTTTGCTAACTGATTGAGAACGGAAACTCTTAATGCAGTTAAGGTTTGATGCATCTAAGAGAAACGTCTCGCAGAACAATACTATCCCTTGCTATGTCCTCAAAGCAGACATCAAACACTACTTTAACACAGTAAACCATCAAATACTGCTGCAAACACTCGAACTATTCAAGCCAAAAATATCTGTAGAAGCACAAACCCATGCTAAAAAAGCATCTTATTTTTTTCTTTCTAAGGAAATATTTATATACTCGGTTAATTTGCGTAATACCATGAAAAATAATAAATATAAAAGATTTCCAATAATGCTTGCAATATCTTTTGTGATAATGTACGCAGTGATGTTTCTAAACATAGTGGAACTAAACCATATTTACCTTAGTGCTACACGATTTTACATGGCCTTATTAATGGTATCGCCAATGGCCCTGCTAATGCTTCTAATGATGAGAGACATGTACACAAATAAAAAAATCAACAGAATTATTTTTGTTATCAGTACTTTAATTTTTATATTTTCCCTGATATTCTTAAGAGCACAAATACCAATCGGAGACGAGCAATACATGAAAGCAATGATACCGCACCATTCATCAGCAATATTAACAAGCGAAAATGCAGATATTAAAGATCCTGAAGTGAAACAACTAGCAAAAGAAATAATAGAAACACAAGAAAGAGAAATTGCCCAAATGAAAGACATACTCGCGAGAATGAATAAATAGATTATTAACTCTACATAATTTAGCTTTTCTCACTTTAGCATTGCTATCTTTTTTAGCTCTTTAGCTTTGCTATTCAGTCTCTTTAAATATTCATTTCTCACTGCACATCTTCATAAACCTTTTCTCTAGCAGCTTCACGAAAAAAATTCTTGAAAATTCAGAAAGCCATAGGATTTAGCATAATCCTGAACTTATTTAAAAAAATCGTCAAAAGCGACAGTATAACGCAGGGGTCACAGTCTATTTATTAATTTAAGTATTTCAACAGCTTTTTTAGGGTCTCCTCTTCCTACTGGAAAATAGCAAGGAATTATTTTTGTCCTGAAACCATTATACTCCGTATCAAAAAATCTTAATTTTTGACTTTTCATGATTTCTTCAAAATAATCTTTTAATTTGATTTTTTGATTGGTCATATTTTCAAAGGGAATGAGTCCAAAAGTTACAATATATTGAGGTTGAACAATCTCAATCTCTCTTTCCAGAATCGGCAAGAATAGCTTAATTTTCTCTGAATTTGGCAATGCTGCATCAGAACCGGTCCATTTTACAATATTTGTGAAATAAAAAGATTTTGATTTGAGAAAATTAAGCACTTGATTAGTAAATTTTAAAGACCAAGATTTTGAATTATTGATTTTCTTTATCAATTCATCATCAAACATTCCGGCACGATGAAAAATTCTCCAAACAGGTTTTGTTCCAATAAAAGGAAATCTTGGTCCTTGCCAATTTTGGTTTGAACTAATATTTGCATGAGTTGGATTTATGAAAACAAACATGACTTTTGGACGAAATGTTTTACCATCTCCTAATATAGGTTTCAAGCTATTTTCCGGAAAATGTTTTTGATTCAAATCATCAACAACATTCCATAATTCTTCTAAAGTTTGATACATATATAATAAAGAAAAGAGACCTTTTTATATACATTTCTGTAAGTTTGGAGTAATATGCACATAATCGGTGTTAGTTTTGTTTTTCGCAGAAAAAACCGAGATTTTATGAAGTAAAATCAGAGGAGGGGTAGTTTTTAACCAGAAACAATATACTTTATAAAAGACTCAATATAACTGATTATATGACTATGGA
>WJJD01000015.1 GCA_014729915.1 Candidatus Woesearchaeota archaeon
CAGGTATAAAAAATTTCTCCCCATAAATTCCTTAATCTGGCAAAAATCACAGTTGTTTATGCATCCCTGAAATGATCCTGTCAATCCGAACATCTTGACCTTTTCAAAATTGTCAATAACTTCCGGATCAATTTCAATATCAGGAATATCAGGAATTTTCATACTGTCCGGAGATTGCTCTAAACCATTGAAATTATTTAATCCCGGAACAAATATTCCCACTCCGGGTATTTTTAAAACCCTTGGGATATAATTTTCACCTTCTTTCAAAAGGCCTATCAATCTTTCAAAAGCATCATAATGATTGTGCTGGATAACATAATCCGCTCCCGGATAAGAAATCAAAACATCATTATACCCATCATGCCTGCTTTTCGGCATTTTTCCGGGAGCAAGCAATGATCTAGCAGGTTCATACATCCTTGCATGTGCTCCTGTTGCAATAACAGGTTTGTTTTCCTGTTTTGCAATCCTTATTATCTCTTTTTGGCTCCATGCATTAACAGTAAGAGAGGAGACGACAACAGCATCAGAATCCCTGATAATTTCTTTTATGTCGTCCAGAGAATTTGCTCTGTCAGAGACCCCCGGTATATAAACAGCAGCTTGCACATCATCATATTTTTGGTTTATCAGGGAAGCTGCATAAACAGGACCCTGCATCGGGATTGCAGAAGTTGTTTTTTCTCTGAACCTGTTAGGAAGTATCTTTTGCCCGTACAATAAATCACTCAAAAGATCAAGAAGGCCGCTTGCAGGGGATTTAGTCATATCATAAATTGTAGGGATATTAAAACCCACAAGTTTGTTATCAGCTTCAAATATTGCAACCTTATATTTTCCTTGCATTTTCTTTGAATTCTTAAGGGACACCATAGTTATTTAAAAAATTTACTCCTGGGTATTGGTAAATGACTATATTTGATGAGTCCTATTCTTATGCAGAACCATCAGAAAAAATGGGGCTACCCGGATTTGAACCGGGGTCGGCTGGCCCCAAACCAGCAGTGATAGCTGCTTTCAAAACACATTTATTTGTTCTGATCCAAGCTACACTATAGCCCCATGGCTTACTTAAAAAAAAGGCTTTATTTTTAAAATTTTCCAAGTTCATCCAACAATTTATAAGAATAGTCTGGATCTATCAGGATTATCCTGTTGAATCTCTCCTGGTGTTTTTCATATCTTTTTATGATTTTATTTCCTTTTTTTATTGCACTAAACGCATCAATTACTTTTCTTCCAGTACTAAAATCATTAATCTCTCCTTTTATTTCAAAATATGTTCTTACAATTCTTATATCCGGTTTGATTTCTTTTTTAATTTCCTGTATTATTTTTTTTGTATCTTTATGTTCAGGCATAAGAATAAAAATTTCATCTCCGAATCCTAGTAAAAATACTTCATTATAACTAAAATATTTCTCACAAATTTTTTTTATACTGGTTTTAACTTTTCTTATGAGCACCAAAAATTCATTGTATGAATAAAAATTTAATTTTATAAATTTGATATAATCAAAATTTGAATTATAATACTTAAGAATCTTTTTTTCATGCCAGGCTCTGATTTTAATACCCGCATCTTTAATATCTACATAAATTAAATTGTATTTTCCGGCATTCAGATTTGAACTTTTTAAAAAAAATTTAATATCTGAATCAAAATCAGGATTTTTATAATCAATAAAAAGAGCGTTAATTGCTTTATTAATAGTAATTTCAATTTTTTTGAATTTATCTTCAGGCAAATGATTTTTATTTTCTTTGATGAATTGTTTGCATTGATTGATATCCTTAATTAGGTTTTTTGTAATCTTAAATGTTTTATACGCCTCAGAAATCAAAACTGGGTAAGTGATTATATCTTCTAGAATCTTTAGTCTTTTAAAATATTCGATCGCATTTATATATTTTTTTGCTTCACTTTTTTGTAGGTTTCTGATTTTTTTCATGATTTTTTTCTTTAAAACATAATAAGAACCTGATTTTTTCATGAAATTCGGATTTTTATGACATAGTTTTTCATTTAGAAAAGCGATTTCCTCAACAATTGTGTCAAATTCATTCTTACAATATATATTAAAATTATCATTGTTAAGTTCAGCAATTACAGCACCTTTCATACTGTTAGATTTTGCGATTTTTTGCCAAAAAAATGGATACCATTCATAATATTTTTTTTCAAGAAGGAGTCTTGCATTAGGATTAACATTAACTTTACTAATTCCTGCAGTAATTTTATAACAGGGTTCATCAATCTTTATTTTTTTTTCCTTTAATTTTTTTTTTAAGTAAATTGTCATCTTCTTTTTAATTTCATTGATAATAGTATCAAATATTTTTTTTAATTCTGTTTCACGTAATTTACATAGAGGTACTTTTTTATCTCTGCCATAGTTGTTAAGAACACAATCTTTTTCAATAAAATAAGAATCTGTTTTGTAGGTTGCACAGACAAGACTTTTATTATTAATTAATCCATATTTTTTAAGACCAGATCTGATGATATTATGCCGCTTAATAATTATATAATTGTTAACTTCAAAAAATCCGAAAATTTCATCTAATTTTTTTATAGACAGGTTCTTATCAGACCTGTTTATTGTTCCGGATCTTCTGAAAGTTACAATGTAGTCATCTTTAGATACTCTGCTGAGATTATATAAAAGATCTCTTTTTAAAAGATCCTTTTCAATAATATTGAGTTTTTTTTCCAGTAATTTGATTCTTTTTTTGTTATTACTTGATTTTTTAATAAGTCTTAAAAATTTTTCAAATATTTTTATTCGCCTCTTTTTTGGATTTTTTTCTGCAGAAATCCATTCGAATCATATGATATCTTTCCTCACAGAAAAACTTATTGAGTTTTTCTGTAAACTGGCACTACATCCCAGTTCAATAACAAATTGAACCTGATGAGTTAAATTTTTTATAAGTTAGATAAATATTAAAATATGTTGTTTTTTCTTGGAAGGATATGAAAGTTTTAGCTTTTTCAGACATACACGGTAATTTAGAGATATTAAAATTACTCCAAGAAAAATCAAAGATTGCAGAAATTAACATTTGTGCAGGAGACATATCCTCAATGAGCAGAAATCTTATTATTCTTATGAAAAGATTAAATTCATTGAAAAATAAAACTTTATTGATACCAGGAAATCATGAGAATGAGGATGAGCTAAAAGCAGCAAGCAAAAATTTTGAAAATATCCTATTTTTGCATAAAGGAGTGCATATAATAAATAAAAACATATTCATGGGATATGGAGGAGGAGGATTTTCAATGAATGATGATGGATTCAGTCTTGTTGCTGATAATTTCTTTAAAAAGCAGAGTCTCTCAGAGATGAAAAGATCCGTTCTTGTAACACATGCCCCTCCTTTTAAGACAGGATTGGATAAAATCATGGGAGAGCATCGCGGCAATAAATCAATAAGAAAGTTTATTGATGAAACATCCCCGCATCTTGCTATTTCTGGTCATTTTCATGAGAATGCAGGAAAGACAGATCAGATCGGAAAAACCCTTTTAATGAATCCGGGACCTAAAGGGATGTTTGTGAATTTATAGATTTAAGGTTGGATTTTTCAAACTTCTATTATAATTAAGGACAGTAATAATCGTACAATTTGACCATAAAATCAGGGTTGTTCATTGCTTTTAGTAGCACTTTTTAAATTCAATTTCAGTTGCCCATGGAGAGATAGCCCATAGTTTTTTCATTTTTTTCCTAACTTGCTCAATAGGATTTAGTTCAGGGCTATAAGGAAGTATTTTTATAACAATTAATCTATGTTGATTATCCTAATAGAATTTTTGAACCAAGGGTTTCATGATGAAATGTGCTTCATCAATGCAGAAGATCTTGAATCCAAATTTAATTTAATGTTGAACTTTTTTTTAATCAATCTTGAATTTTTCTTGTTTTTTATTATTTGCTTTCCTATGTTCTTGGCGGTGAGTTTGACAAAAGAAATTTATCTTTTTAATAACATTGAAGTTATCGGCTATTGATAATCAATATCTAAAAAAGGTAAATGCCTTAAATTATATTGTTAAACCTTTTGAAAATAAGAAAAATTAATAAAGAAATAATCATAAAGTAAATATTATATTAAAAAGAGGCAGGTGAAAAAACTTTTCAGGTTTTTTCTTGTTTCAAATTAAAAGTTCATTTTCCACCAGTTCTGACTGGTGGCTGAACAATGTGGAAAATGAAGTCTGTCATTCCCACAGGTCATTCCTTGACTTCAGAAACAAGTTCTGAACTCTGTCATTCCTACAGTCATTCCTTGACTTCAGAAGCAAGTTCTGAAGTTACTGAAAACAACCTTCGCCCGAAGGGCGAACATGCCAATGACCTCTGACCAGAGGTGGTCGGTTTTCGCTTGACAAAATCCGGAATTGAAAATAGTTAGCGAACCAATTAGACAGGAATATTATGGAATTTTAACAAAACTTGGCAATAATGCTTGAATAGAAGAAATAGACAGAATTTTAAGAGATAAGAACTGTTCAGGGAAATTATAGGAAATAAAAGAAAAATAGTTATAGTATAATACAACTACTAAAAAAAAGGAGAGGAAATAAAAATGGGAAAAAAAAAGACTAATGGGAGTATATTTTTAGTATTAATTTTGACATTAATTATTGTAGCAGCATGTACAAAAAAAACAGAAGTCCAACAAAAAAATGATAATCAGATTACAGATAATTCCTTAATTAATGTTAAAAAACGAGGAAAACTAATCATTGGAGCTATTCCAGACTATCCACCTATGGAATATATAGATGAAAATGGAGATCATGTTGGTTATGATATTGATGTTGTTAAAGAAATTGCATCTCAACTTGGAGTTGATTCAGAAATAAAACAAATTATGTGGGGAGATCTATTTAATGCTGTAAAATCAGGTGAAGTAGATTTGATAATTTCATCAATAACTATAACTCAAGAAAGACAGCAGGAAATGTTATTTAGTGTTCCATACTTTGATGCTGGCCAAACCATTGTTGTACAAAAAAACACAAAAGATATTTCTTCACCTGGAGACTTAAAAGGTAAAAAAATTGGAGTAAATGCAGGAACAACATGTGAAAAAATTGCATTAGAATATGCTAATAATGAAGATGTTATTGGATATCCTGGTTATGATCCTATAATAAATGATCTAAAAAACAATGAAATTGATGCAATGGTTACAGATTTAATCGGAGCTAGCAATTATGTAAAAAATAATCCTGATTTAAAATTAGTAGGAGAACCTTTTACTCAGGAATTTTATGGAATAGCAACAAAACTTGGCAATAATGCTTTAATGGAAGAAATAGACAGAATTTTAAGAAATATGAAACGTTCAGGGAAATTAAAAGAAATAAAAAATAAATGGTTAAAATAAGAAAAAAATGAAAAAAACAAAATATATGGTTTTTTTTAATGGTCTTATTGATTTTAATAGTAGCATGGAGTAAAGAATCACAAATACAACAAAATAATATTTGAAAAAACATGAAGCCAAGGTTACAACTGAAAATAATTGGAATTGTTTTTATAGTTTCATTTTTTATTTTTTCCACTTTGTCTTACATTCATATTAGAACATATAAAGAAGACATGGAAACATCTTTTGTTAACAGGGCCTCCTCAATAGCACAATCATTAGATGCTGGTATTGAAACTAAAACAGATATTGAAGATAGAGAAACATTACTTTTACTAATACAGAAACAAATCTGGTTAGATCCGGATATTCTTGATATAAATATTAATCTTTTTCAAGAAGATATTTTAAAAGTATATCTTTCCAGTGATTTAAATAAAATTGATCAGGAAGCAGAAAAAATCAATTTTGAGTCATATACACAGGATATGATTCTTAATAAAATTACCGAGACTGAAAAAGCAAGAGTATTAACAGTTGTTACACCAATACATGTATCTGGAAAAATAGTGGGTACCTATCAAATTGATATTACTTTAGAAAATATTGATAAAAAAATAAACAGGGAATTACAAACAACATTAATTACCTTTTTTATACTATTGTTTTTGTTTATTTTAATCCTGTTTTTCTTTTTAAAACGAATTATTGTTAATCCAATTTACACAATCAATGAAGGATTCGAAGCAGTAAAAAAGGATAAGTTAGATTTTAGAGTTAATATTAATTCAAATGATGAAATAGGTGTTCTGGCAGATTCATTTAATCAAATGATTGAAATACTTGCAGCATCAAGAAAACAATTAAAGGAATATAGTAGAAACCTTGAAAAAAAGGTCAAAGAAAGAACAAAAGAACTTGAAAAAAGAGACAGAGAACTAATCAAGATAAATAAAAAACTTGAAGAAGCAAATCAAAAATTGATGAAACTGGATAAAGAAAAAAACGAGTTTATATCAATAGCAGCGCATGAATTAAAGACACCATTAACAAGCATAAAAGGTTTTGCACAATTAATGAATACAAATAAAGTTATGAAAGACAAGAAAAAATTAAGGCATTATCTTAAGCTTGTAAATAAAAACACAATAAGGTTATATAATATAATACTTGACATAGTAGATTCATCCAGGCTCAGCTTGGGAAAATTAAATCTTGATATTGAAGAAGTTGATATCAGAAAAATATTTAATGAAGTAAAAAATAATATGAAAATAGTAATAAAAGAAGGAGGTATAGAACCAGTATTTGAGCTTGAGGAAAATCTTCCAAAGATAAGAGTAGATCCTGGGAGACTCTTACAAGTAATAAGAAATTTAATAGTGAATGCAACACATTTTACTTCCAGAGGAGGAAAAATTTCATTTAAGGTTCATAAGAAAAATAATAAGTTTGTGCAATTTGAAGTCAAGGATACTGGAGAAGGCATCCCAAAAGATAAACAAGACAAAATATTTTCAAGATTTTATCAGGTAGACGCCAGTTTATCTCGAAAAGTAAAAGGATCCGGTCTTGGCCTGTCAATTTGCAAAGGCCTTGTTGAACTTATGGGTGGAAAGATTTGGTTTGAAAGTAAAGAAGGAAAGGGAACAACATTTTATTTTACAATACCTACCTCAAATTGTCTGAAATGAAAAAATTTAAAGGTTTATCTTTAATTTCCAAGTAAAACAACTCTGGACTCTTTTTTCTCATCAAGAATTTTATATTTTGAATTCTTTTCTATTTTTTTAGAAAACTCTTTTATTTCAGTATGCTTGGGCATATTCTCTTCCTTTAATCTTTTCCTTGAAAATCCTACCCAGACATATCCTTTAGCTTCAATATAATCAATATCAAGATTATCAAGAATTTTTGCATATTCTCCGGGTTTAACCATATTAATTCCTTTAACTAAAGTTAATCTTATAACTTTTCTGCAATTAAATTCTGATAATAAATTCAATGTTTTATTAATTCTTTCCCACCCACCAACTATCATTGGTTTGCATATTTTCATGTAAGTTTCTTTATCAGGGGCAGGCAGAGTTATGTATAATTGTGTAGGTTCATTATTTCCAATAATCTTGCTTAGATATTCAGGATATATTCCGTTGCTTACAACAAAAGAAGTAATCTCTCTCTTATCAAGATTTTTGATCAATTCTCCTAATTTAAGGTACAGACTAGGTTCCCCAGAAAGGCTGATAGCAAACATGTTTGGGTGTTGAGCTTGTTTGAATTTTTTCTTATTTGTCTTTTCATTTCCCCCAAACCCGCTTAATAATTTTCTTTGTGCTTTTATACTGTTTTCAATTATTTTTTCTGGATCATCAAATCCAACAGGATCAAATCCAAGATTATATTCCTGGGGTCGCCAACAAAAAGTGCATTGATGCGGGCAAAAATTAACTGCCGGACTTACCTGGCAGCATAGGTGCGATTTGATTCCATAAAATTTCTGTTTATAGCAAAATCCTTCATCCCTGAGAGACCTTTTTGTCCATTCACAGATTTTTACAGCACTGTGCTCTCCTGAAAATCTGTACTGTTGTTTTTCTAAAAGCTTTTGTAATTCTACAGGAATAATCTTTTTTGACATTTTAAAAACCTGAAAAACATGTGTATTTATATTGATTTGTAATAAAAAATAAGTAGGACACATTTTGTGCAAAAAAGCCTGAATATGAGTGTAAAATGGAATAGTTATTTTTTCCCCAAAAACCGAGTTCCGAATAATTTATATAATTGTCCTGCTGTTTGAATATATAATGAGACAAAAACAGGTACTATTTGTCATAGTTTTAGCTTTCCTGGCTTTTACTGTCTTGGAGCAAACTTTTCTTTATTACAAAATTGATAAACTCCAAAAGTCTCCAATGAGAAAGACAACTGCCAGAGCAGTTGGAAGAATAGATTTTTGTATTAATCACCCCCCTGTGCTGAATCACAACTGTTCTGATTCTGCACTGCACAATATTAATTATTTTTGTCTGGTAAACGCAACTGATCAGGATCCGGATTCAACTCTTTTTTTTAATTCATTTTTTCTGTCGAGTGAAACACTGTTTAATATCACTTCTGATGGAAAAATAAATTTCACTCCTTCAGGTGAACAGGTATCAAATCACAGTTACCAGATTAGAGTATATGATGCAACAGGCTGCAGCAATAATTATGATAGCGGTAATTTTGATCTTGAAATTATTTGCGGCAACAATCCTCCTGTTCTTAATAACACGTGTAATTCTAGTTCGTACGAGGATAGGTTATACAACTGTACAGTCAATGCAACTGATCCTGAAAATTCAAGTTTGACTTTTTATTCCTGGTTTAATAATTCCGATAACGTATCCCTTTTTAATATAACTTCAAATGGACTGATAAAATTTACACCCAACCAGACCCATATCGGAAATTATTCATACATGATAAAAGTTTATGATACTGATACATGTAACAATTACTATGAAAAAAACTATACACTGCAAGTAATAAACACAAATGATGCACCGATATTTAACGGTACGATCCCGAACCAGACCTGGCAGCAAGATTCAACATTAGGAGCATTTGTAGATTTGGATGATTATTTTTCAGATCCAGATGGTGATACTCTTATATATACTCATTCTCTGCCGGCGTATATTAGAGTAGAAGTTAATTCCAATAATGAAGTTTCATTGATACCCACACAATCCTATTACGGTACACAATATATAACTTTTATAGCATATGATCCTAATGATTTGAATGCAACAAGCAATGATATAAAATTGACAATAACTCAAAAACAGCCGGATCAACCTGAGCAGGATCAGGATTCAGGAGGTGGAGGTGGAGGAGGCGGAATTCCCAGCTGTATTCCGGAATGGTATTGCAAACCCTGGGGTGAATGCATGCCTGATAACACTCAGACAAGAATCTGTTTTGATATGCATGAATGTAATACAACTTATAATAAGCCAAACATAACACAGGCCTGTAATTTTGTTCACACCTGTTATGACGGAATTAAGGGTCCCGAAGAACAAGGAATAGACTGCGGAGGAATCTGTCCTCCCTGTGCATCATGTTATGATGAAATCAAAAACCAGGGTGAACAAGGAGTAGACTGCGGGGGTCCTTGTGCTCCCTGTAAAAAGATCTCAGACAAAAATAAAACTTCTCATGACCTAAAACAAGAAAGGCCCGGAAAAGTTATCCAAAAAAAGACAAGAAATACTGTGCTGATTCTTATTCTGATAGTTCTGTTAGCACTTACAACATTAATCTATAGGCATATGACACAGCTTAAAGAATTGTATCTTTCATTAATTAAGAGATTAAAAAGGAGAAAGAAAAAATCAAAGATGCTTATAAAACCAAAATATGAGATGACTTTAATGGAAAAACTTGCCAAGTTTCAGAAAAAAATTCCAAACACTTCAGGAAAAATATTGATTGAGGAATTTTCAGGTATTGTAAGAGAGTATTTCAAGATTCTTTTGAATCTAGAGCATGAAGCCACATATCATGAGATAAAAAAGCATGTAAAAATTAAAAAGATTGATGATAGTATTAAAGATGTTTTACTAAAATTCATAAAATCTATCACAAAAATAGAATATGGCGGAAAAATAACATCCAAGACAGAGATATATACCTTAGTTTCAGAATTCATTGAAATAATTAAACTGACAAGCATCAGCTATGAGCCAGCAGAAAAGAGAATTGAACCTGGAAAGAATTTTTTAAAAAGAGTCAAAAAAAGAAAACAGATTGACAGGATATTTTTGAAAATATCCGAAGCATATATTCTTATGAGACAATCTAAATTAAACAAAGCATATGACATTTATTTGGAACTTTTAAAGGATTTTGAAATACTTAAAGGAAAAGAAAAACAAAATGTCCATGAATTTATTAAAAGATTATATAAAGAAATAAAGCTTGCTAGAAAAAAGATAAAAAATGAACATACCAATAAAGAAAAACAAAAAACTGGGGAAAATAATAAAAAAAGTTGAAAATCATACAAGATTAAACACACTCTGGGACTGTTCTAATGTAATGGTGATGGACAGGCAGGGATTTTCAGATCACGGTCCTGTGCATGTTGCTATTGTAGCAAATATTGCATTGAAATTATTGAGAAATCTTATTCAGTCAGAAATATCACCAAGTATAGTAAAAGAATATAGTTTTGATAATAATGATGCTGAAATTGTTGTTGTTTTAGGTTCTGTTCTGCATGATATAGGAAATGCAGTGCACAGATATGATCATGAAAGAACAAGTGTGTATCTTTCAAATAAAATTCTTGAAGAGCTGCTGGAAGGAGTATACAAACAAAAAGAAATGCAGATAATGATATGTGAGATTTTGCACACAATTATTTGCCATGACGGCGGAGATATTGTGACAATAGAAGCAGGTGTCATAAAGCTTGCAGATGCACTTGATATGAAACAGGGAAGAGCTAGAATTCCTTTTGAGAGGGGAATACAGGATATCTACTCTGTATCTGCAATGGCAATCAATGAAGTTAACATACATAAAAACAAACATAAACCAATCAGTATTGAAATAGAGCTTGGAAACTCAGCCGGCATTTTTCAGATTGACAATCTTTTGAAAAATAAGCTTAAAGATTCGCCTATTGAAAGATATGTTGAAGTGATTGCAAAAGTTAAAGAGGGTAAAGAGAAAAAAATTATAAGAAAATACGAATTAAAAAATGACTAATCTTTTACAGTGATAGCACCTTCAGGGCACTGTACTTCGCATGCTTTGCATCCTATACATTCTTCAGGTTTTTCAACAACTACTTTTTCTTCTCCTTTAACCTCAAAAACTTCCATAGGACAAACTTCAACACAAGTTTTTGATACAGTGCACTTTTCATAATCAATTATTGGCTTTGGCATTTTGTTTTTCCACCTTTTTTGTTACCTGTTCCATTGGTTCCTTATCGGTTTTTTTTGGGTCTTTTTTTTTTTCTTCCTGTTCAACAATTTTTTTTAAAACTCTTATCTCAAAATTCCTGATAGGATAAATTTTGTCCAGTTTATCCCTGATTTTTTTCTGAAGCTTATAAAAAATAACCTCCTTGAAAATATTAATTTCTATGTTGTTTTTAATAAAACTTTCTAACAGTTTATTCATTTCTTTTCTCAGGGCAAGTTTAACCTTGCCTTTTGTCTTGTTTCTGGTAATTAATAGAGGCTTTAGACGGATTAATACTTTATCTTTTGAATTTATCTGCAATGAATCATCAATCCTGTCTCTTCTTCTTCTAACCATTCTTTTAATAGAAGCTGAGTTCAGTTCATATTTAACAACGTTTGTTCTTAAAGCATTTTCTTTAACTCCTGTTATGACGAGTTTAAGTCTTACATTCTGATCTTTGATATTTTTTGTAAGGTTCATAAGATTTACTTCAACAGGAGTATCTATTGCATCCTTAATATCATACTGGATAGTCTCTCCTATATGCATATTATTAAATATACCCGGAGCAAGTACGGGATACCATTTCTTTTTTTTCCTTTTTTTTCCTTTTGAAATTACTTTTCTTGCCATGGTTATCATGGATTTGACCATAATTTATAAAATTAATGGATTTCATTGAGAAATCCATAGAGTATATTAAGTATCAATATTATCGACTTCAAGAGCATGCTCTTTAATGAACTTTTTTCTGGGTGCAACTTCCTGACCCATTAATGTTGTAAAAGTCTTATCTGCTTCAACCGCATCATCAATTGTTATTTTTTTTAAGGTTCTTTTTTGCGTATCCATTGTTGTTTCCCAAAGTTGAGTTGGATTCATCTCTCCAAGTCCCTTGAATCTCTGAAGAGTAACTTTTTTTCCTTCAAATTTTTTTAAAATTTTTCTTTTTTGATTTTCATCCTGGATATATCTTGAATATTTTCCCTTTTTGATTTTATAAAGAGGAGGTTTTGCTACATAGACATGACCATTTTCAATTAGAGGCTTAAGATACCTGTAAAAGAATGTTAGCAAAAGAATAGCAATATGTGCGCCGTCGACATCACTGTCTGTCATAATTATTATCTTATGATATCTTAATTTGCGAATGTCAAAATCTTCATCTATGCCAGTGCCCAAAGCAGTAATTATTGCAACAATTTCATTGTTATTTAATATTTTGTTTAATCTGGATTTTTCCACATTAAGAATCTTTCCTCTTAGAGGAAGAACAGCCTGAAATTCCCTGTTTCTTCCCTGTTTTGCTGAACCTCCTGCTGAATCCCCCTCCACAATAAAAAGTTCACATTTTTCAGGATCCTGATTTGAGCAGTCAGATAATTTTCCCGGAAGAGTTGTGCCTTCAAGCAGAGACTTTCTTCTTACAAGCTCTCTTGCTTTTCTTGCAGCTTCTCTTGCTTTAGCAGCTTTTAGAGCCTTATTAATAATTTCATTTGCGGTTTTGGGATTTTCTTCAAAAAAAACAGAGAGTTTTTCACTCATTATTGAATCAACCATCCCTTTTACTTCTGAATTGCCCAGTTTTGTTTTTGTCTGACCTTCAAACTGAGGTTCAGGAATTTTTATAGATAGAACAGCAGTCATCCCTTCCCGGACATCATCACTTCCTAATCTCAACCCTTTTGAGAGATTGTTTTGTTCAGCGTACCTATTAATTGTTCTTGTAAGAGCTGATTTAAACCCGCTCAGATGCATCCCACCTTCAACTGTATTTATATTATTTACAAAAGTAAAAATATGCTCTGTATAAGAATTAGTGTATTGAATTGCTGCCTCAAGCTCAAATGTGTCCATATACTTCTGAAAATAAATCACTTTGTGAAAAGCTCCTTTATTCTGGTTTAGATATTTGACAAATGAAATAAGCCCTCCTTCATACTGGAAAGTTTTTTTCTTTTCAGATCTTTTGTCAATAAGAGAAATCTTGATTCCTTTGTTTAAAAAAGCAAGTTCCCTTAATCTGGATGATAATACTTCAAACTGATAATTAATCTCATTAAAGATTTCTTTGTCAGGAACAAATGTTACTTTTGTACCGGTTTTTTTTGTCTCTCTTATTGTTTTAAGTTCAGCTACAGGTTTTCCTTTTTTGTATTCCTGGAAATATACTTTATTATTTCTCATAACAAAGACTTTGAAGTTTTCAGAAAGTGCGTTTACAACCGAAATTCCTACACCATGAAGACCACCGCTGACCTTATATGTTTTCTTATCAAATTTTCCGCCTGCATGAAGCTTTGTCATAATAACTTCAACAGCTGGTTTATTATATTTTGGATGGTTATCTACGGGAATTCCTCTGCCATTATCAATCACAGTTATACTATTATCTTTATGAATAATTACTTTTATTTCAGTACAATATCCTGCAAGCGCCTCGTCAATACTATTATCAACTACTTCATAAACCAAATGATGTAATCCTCTGGTTCCTGTTGAACCGATATACATACCAGGTCTTTTCCTTATAGCTTCTATTCCTGCAAGAACAGTTATTTTTTCAGCATTATATTCGTCTGGTTTCATACTTTTACAGCTAATTTGTAAATTTTTTTTTATTTATAATCTTTAAGAAAATAAAAGTATTTTCTCGTCTATACTTATGAATAGAAAGTACATATTTAAATCTTTTGGGTACAATAAATAATTACCTTGATTTTAGATGATTTTGTTTAATTTTTTGAAAATTTTAACAACAACAAGGACACAGACGCTCTTTTTTTTTCAAATTCCTAGGGAAGTGCTCTAAACCGGGTATTAATCAATCCCCATTCAATAAAAAGCAAAAGAAGACTTATCATCATTAATCCGAACTTAAGGTCAACATCAAGATATGCCTGTCTTTTCAATTGCGCAATTGAACCAAAAGCCTGATTAAGCTCAGTTTCATTTCCTGCTTCAAAAAACCTTCCGCCGGTCTCATTAGAAATTCTTCCCAGTGCTGATTTGTCATATGCTGCTGTTAGGTTAAGAGGGATATAGCCTGCAAAACCCTGTTCTGTTCCTATACCTATAGTATAGACAATGACATGATGCTCTTTTGCATAATCTATCCCGAACTGAACCGGATCATCAATAAAGCTTCCTGAAGTCTGGGATCCGTCTGTGAGAAGGACAATGCTTTTTCCCTTATTATTCCCAAGAAGCATATTTGTGCTTGTTACAAGAGCTGTTCCGATGTCAGTTCCCCCCGAGGTCATTATATCAAGATTTTCTATTGAACTTTTAACCCTGGAAAAATCACTGGTGATAAGTGTCTCAGTGAGTGAAATTCCTGAAAATGAAACAACACCCATGCTGGTTCTTGTGTCCATGCTGTCAACAAAATTTACAGCTGCGGATTTTGCAGATCTTAATCTGTCCGGGTAAAGATCCTCTGCAAGCATGCTTGCACTTGTGTCAATAGTTAAAACAAAGTCATTATTGCTTTCTTCTCCCATGTACCAGAAAACAGGCCCTGATGCCCCAATAATCATCAATGAAAAAATTACAGATCTTAAAATCAATAAAGAGATATTTTTTGTGATAAGATTTCCGCCTGAAACCCTTTTGAGCGTTTCAAAATTCGCAAATTTCATACCTTTTTTTTTAATCCTTGTCAACAGATAAAAATGAGTAACTATCAAAAGCGGGATACTTGCAAGCATTACCAGATAATATGGATGGTCAAAAATTATTTCCATTTTTTCCCTCTTTTTTTCGAAAGCTTAATCATCTTCTGTACAAAAGATTCATTTGTTGTTAAAAACACAAAATCAGACTTTATAAGATTGAATTTTTTTTTAATAAGATTTTCATTCTCTTTTGCATATTCTGAATAAAGCTGATAGAACTGGTTTGTATCAATATACATTTTTTCATCAGAGTAAGGATCTCTTAGTATGAATTGGCCTGCGTTTTGCGGAAGCTCCCTGTCTCTTGGATCCCTTACCATTATACCTATTACTTCAAACCTTTGTGATAAAATCTGAAGATATTTATACCAGTTGCCCTTAAGCCCCAAAAAATCTGATACAATAATTACAAGTGCTTTTTCTTTTAAAAAAGATAACATGAACTTGATACCTGCCTCAAGATCAAAATCTCCTCCGTAGTTGTTAACGTCAGTGAGTTCTTTAACAAAAAAATGATACTGTTTTTTTCCTATTGTGGGCTGCAGCCTTGATACTAACTTATTTGTAAAAAGGCCAAACCCTAAGCCTGCTGTTGATTCAATAATGCCGTAAGCCAGGCTTGAAACAACCTCAGCTGCATATTCACATTTTAATTTGTCTGTGCTTGAAAAAAGCATACTGTCTGAGACATCAACAAGAAAAAACACATTGAAATTCTTTTCAACATTATATTCTCTTATCAATAATTTCTGAGCCCGTAGAGATGCTTTCCAGTCAATAAAAGATGCATCATCTTCAGGTGTAAATGTCCTGTATTCTTCAAATTCGAATCCCCTTCCCTTAAATGTTGTTGCGAGGTTTCCTGATAAGATGTTTAAAATTCTCTTTTTTGCATACATATCAAGTTCATGAAGCTTTGGAACAAGATCAGCTTTAAATTCTTTTATCGGCATATAAAGACCTCTTATAATAAAAATTATTTTTTTAGCCTATATAAACTTTTTCTCTTTATACAATAGGAACCTTGTCAAGAATTTCTTTTATTATGTCTCCTGAATCAATTTCCTCAGCCTGTCCCTCATAGTTTAGAATTATCCTGTGCCTGAGAACCTTTGGGGCAACATATTTTATATCGTGAGGCGTAACAAAGACTCTTCCCGTAATGAGTGCATGTGATTTTGATGCGATAAACAATCCTATGCTTGATCTTGGAGATGCTCCATATTCAACATATTTTCCCAGCCTGATTTTATATTTATCAGGAAATCTTGTTGCATCAGAAAGTTTAACAATATATTTTTCAATCTTTTTATCAAGATATATTTTTTTTACATCTTTTTGAACTTCCAGGATTTTTTCAGGGGTAAGCAATGATTTTAATTTGAAATCTTCAAATTTATTAAGAGATATATTTTTGTGAAGAATCTCTTTTTCTTCCTCTACTTTTGGATATCCCATGATGAGCTTATACAGGAATCTGTCAATCTGTGCTTCAGGCAGGGGATATGTACCCATCTGTTCAACAGGGTTTTGTGTTGCCATTACAAAAAACGGGGCAGGCAGAGGATAAGATGATTTTCCAATAGTAACCTGTCTTTCCTGCATGCCTTCCAGAAGAGCAGATTGTACTTTTGGAGGCGCCCTGTTTATCTCATCACCAAGTACAAAATTTGAAAATATCGGTCCTTTTATAGTATAAAATCCCCTGCTTTCATCATAAGTTGTTATTCCGATGATATCAGAAGGCAGCAGATCCGGAGTAAACTGAATTCTTGAGAATTTGCATCCTGTTACCTGAGCTAAACTTCTTACAAGAAGAGTCTTTGCAATTCCAGGTATTCCTTCAACAAGACAATTGCCGTGAGAAACCAGAGCTTCAAGAAAAGATTCTAAAATTTCCTGTTGTCCTACAACTACCTTCCCGACCTCTGTTTTTAAATTCTTAAAGATTTTCTGATACTGTTTAACTTTATCCCTGAACTCTTTATTTATGTTGCCTTTTTTTGTATCAATAATATGAGGACCCTGTTTGTTATTACTGATCTTTTCCTCTTCATCTAGTTTTCGAGAATCTTTATCACGCTTAGAAATATCGGATTTTAACTTTTGCATAAAAAATACATGCATTTACTGCTTTAAATAATTTATGGAATTGATTTTACAAAACATGAATTTTTACCTAAAGAAAAATAAACACACTGCAAAGAATAATGAATTTCTATTTTTTTTAATAATCCATGGCAAAAAAATCCATTAGTAAAATTTATATAAGAATGTATTATAAGTTTATTTATGCTTTTTAAAAAGAAGAAGAAAAAGATAGATAAGAAAACAAAAATCAGAAACACTGCAGACAATGAAATTAAAAAAATAAGGGATCTGCTCGGAAAAAAAGAAACTAGTGAAGTGTCTCATGAATTTTTTAAGCTTGTAAGAAAGATTTTTTCCAAATTATTTAATATCAGGTATGAATTTACATTTCAGGAACTAAGAAAAGATATAAAAAGAAAACATATACCAAAAGAACTAAAAAATAAAGTCAGAAATTTTTGTGATGAGATAATAAGACTTGAATATTCACATGTCTCGATTACAAAAAATCAGCTAAGTACTCTTATAGATGAATTTGAAAATATTGTTAACTTTGAAAAAAAGAAAAAGAAAATAGAAAAGCAACATCTTGTTTTTAAAAATATAAAAGAAGCCGGAAAAAAATTAAAAAAAATTTTACCGGATAAAAAGTATTTGCTAAATATACCTGAAAAACTTCATCTAAGTCATCAGGACACTGCATCACACAACCCAATTGAATCACTTCCTCCTGCATTTGAACCAATTTCTTCAGAAAAAAACGATATGTTTCTAGAACACGATGAAGAAACACCAATTCTTCCTAAATTTGACACCTCTTTTAAAAATACTCAGAATCAGGATAAAAATGAAACACAGCTTAAAGTTGATAATAAAAAATTAAGACAGCAAGCAGATGATATTCTAAAAAAGATCAATTCAGATAAGGACTATATTACAAAAGAGGTTGAAAAAATTTCGACCCAGGAAAAAAATCTGACAAAACAAAAATCAGAGCTAAAGCAAATTTTTTCGGATCTAAAAAAAGATCAACGTCAGGAGGAACAAAAAAAGATTCAGGAACTAAAAACTAATCTTGGCTCAAGACAGGAAGAACTTAACAGAAAAGAAAAAAGTTTACTTGAGAAAAAACAACAGATTGAAAAAAAAATAAAAAAGGTTGAATCAATAAGAAATGAAATATATTCAATGTCAAAAAAAGTTTCTGATGATGAAGTTCAGGTTAAGGTCAAAGAAGAAGAATTAAGACAAAAGGAACAAGTGTTAGAACAAATTAAAAAAGATATTAAGTCACAGAAAAAAAAAGCAGAAAAGGAGATTGATAAATTTAAAAAAATATTAAAGCAAAAACAGGAAAAGTTTCTTCAACTCCAGAAATATTTTAATTCCAGGGAAAATAGGTTATCAGTAAAGGAAACTAATTTTCTAAAAGCAAAAAAAGAACATGTAAGATTTTTAGAGAATCATATCCAGAAACATAAACACTTAATTGAAAAAGATCTTGAAAATACTATTAATAATATACAGAAACACAAGAGCAGAATAAATCATCTTGAAACTGTTATCAGGGATTTTAAAAACAGAAAAAAACAAATTTCAGATTTTGCAAATCATCTAAAAAAGGAAAGCAATCTCAAAGAAAAACATTTTTTAAGAATCGAAAATGAATTTAAAAAACAAAAACCTAAACTTATAAAATCAGAAAAATTAATGATAAAAAGAGAAAAATATCTTTTAAAACGTGAAAAAGAGATTAACAAATATGAATCAAAAATTAACCAATTAAAAAACATATTAAAAGATAAACAACACAAAACTGAATCAAGAGAACTTGATCTTAAAACACAGGCAAATAAATTAAAAAACAAAAAAATTAAATATGAAGCCTGGGAAAAAGGACTTGATAAAACAGAAAAAAGAGTTTTAGTTCATAAAAATAAATATGAGCAATTAAAAAAAGATATAGATAAGCAGATTAAAAAAAGAAAAAGAAGATTAAATAAAAGAAAAAACAAATTAAAAAACAGAGAAAAATATCTTAAATCCAGGCAGAGAAAAGCAAAAAAACTATATCAGGGAGTCAAAAAACTAGGAAAAGATATTTACGGCTTAGATTATAATCTGCAGGATGATGAAGAACTTCATATACATGAGATCACTATTTCAACAGAACTTCCGGATATGAAAGTTGATCTTAGTTCACCGCATCTTCTTGAAATATACAGGCTTTTAAATATAGCAAAAATCGCAATGGACAAGGGAGAGTTTGATGATGCCAAACGAATATATCTTAAAATAAATGAAATCTATGCCTCTTTAAGTCCTGAGGAGCAGACAGAAGCGCACGACATTGTCTTATCCGTATATAAACCAAAAAAAGGAGGTAATGTATTTAAGGTTTCAAAAGGAACAAATAAGCTTCCGGATGATACAAAATTAAATAACATTAGTTTCTTAATAACAAAATTTCATGAAAAAGTCCATAATCATCAGATTTCTGAATCAAGAAAAATTTATAATGAGATTAAAAGAACTTACAGGAGAATACCTGACTCTGAGAAAAGTAAATATTATGACCAGATTATGAGCTTATACAATCAGGCACTTAGAAATTTTCATATATCCTAGGTTTTTAAAAAAATATTTAAATACAATTATCCTTATATTATATATGAGTGAAAACGGTCCCTCAACTTTTATTGTATTGTTTATTCTTATTGTTATTCTTTTGATAGTTATATATATACTTGCACTACCCCCGGATTTCAGGAATTCTCTTCTTACATGAGAATTAGCTCATATACTTCCCTGTAGCTTTTCTAATGTAATAATTTTATTTCCTTGTTCTTGCAAGAGCAAATATCGCAAGTGAAACCAAAGATATAATTCCAACAATTACAATTATCAGTCCAAAATCAGAAATGTTTTCAATTTTTTCAAAAACAGAGAGTCCTGTTGCAGGCTGTTCTTTTCTTAATTTAGATTGGGACACAAGATATTTGCAGCCTTCAACTACAGCATCAATCATTTTTGAAGCTTCATCAAATTCTCCCTTTGCTACAGCTGCTTTTGCTCTATTTAAAAACTCGTTAAGTTCCAGGCATTCAGGATTATTTGACAACAAATCCCTTGCAAAAGTGATTTTTGTATTTGTTACAGATCTGTTGCCTTTTCCTTTTTCAAGGGAATTCACATAAATTACTGCCACATCAGAATAATCAGGATCAGTGATATTAGCATATACATTGATCTCATAATTATTAAATGTCTTATAGGAGGTAATAATAAGGTCGGTTGTAACTTCCTGTCCTTCAACTAGTTGAGGGAAATAATCATCAGAAAAGCTCAGGTTAAGATAACTGTTATTTGTTTCTGCAGAGAGCTGTATCCCTTTTAGAGTTATATTTCCTTTGTTAATTAGAGAAATTGGTGCTCTTATTGTATCATTAATATAGACTGTCACAGGTTCTGGGGAAAGAATATCTAAATAAATAGGGGTTTCTTTTTCCACCTCCTGAATAATAGTTTGAGTGATTGTTCTTGTGTTTGATGAAGTTAAAGTTTCAGTTATTGTCTGTGCCGGTGTTTCAGCAATCCAGGTGACATTTATAGTGATATTATTGCTGTTGACACTAGAAATACCGTCAGTTGCAGAAAATACAACTGTATCCTCCCCAATTGAGTCAGCAATTATATACAGGTTGCTATTATTTATAGTTATATCAACGTGGCTCAGGTTTGAAAGATTCGTATTAACTGAAAAGTTCATGGAATCTCCGTCAGGATCAACAAACCTTGAATCTCCAGTTGTAAAATAATTTGATTGAGAATAGCTTCCTCCAAGCGTAATATTAGAAAAATTTTGTGTTAGATACGGAAGCCTGTTAGCATTTGTTACATTTATAAGCCAGGTAAATGAGATATTATGTAGTATAAATCCGGAAACATTATCACCGATAATTAGAGTGAAATTATAATTTCCTGAGCTGTTGTAATCAAAATTATATATATAACTGTGGTTATTGGAACTGTTGGATCCGTTAAGATACCAAGTATAAATCAATGGATCACCATCAGGATCAGTTGAAGTATGATTAAAAGTCACATTTCCAACTGTCTCACTAAAACCGAGACCAGAGATGCTTTCCGGAAAATTTGTTTCATTTACTTCTAGCCACATTGTTAAATTTGAAGAATTTCCAGGAGTAATATTGTAAATCACAGGACTTCTGCTCATGTTGTAAATTGTCAGGTTAAAATACCCAAACGTTGTTAGGTTGTAGGAATCTGTAACAGTGATATTTATTACATATTTACCCTGAGTTCCGTTAGGGGGTGTGATATGGAAATTTCCTTCCTGATGGAGACCTGAATCAGTAGTAAAATATCCGGATAGTTCAGAAGGTACTGAATAATTGAAATAAAGAATATCAGTTTGGTTAATACAAGCAGAAGAAAGATCTTCATCAATAACATATTCAGTAAAAACAGGAATTGTAAGATCTAATTCTTCGATTATTTTTGCAGAAAAATTAATTAGACTGGGAGTATCCGGTTGAAAGGTCACATTGAGTGTAAAATTACGAAAAGCATTTGCTCCATAAGAATCATTTATCTTGATCCGGACAGCATGACTGTCAACATAACTGCAGTTTGGTGTGAATGAAATCAGACCTGTCTGGGATATATCAAAAAATCCGATATTATCGCTAAAATTCACAGAATCATTAGGGTCATCATCACTTGCATTTACTTTTAGATAAAAAGGTAAATCTTCTCCAACAGAATAAAATGAGGACAGGTTTTCAATAAAATATGGATAACTATTATTTCTGACAAAAAGATTCAACACAGCATAGTCAGAAGATCCCTGTTTATCAGTAACATTAATCTCATAAGAGAACATTCTGTTTACATAACTGTTGTCTGTAATTGTAAGATTAATAGTTCCGTTATTATCAAGTGAAAATATGGGACAGTCACTGCACAGACTTGAATTTGAATTAAAATTATGGGTTTCGTTCCAGTCTTCTATAAACAGATCCGGGTCAGTCATATTAATCCTATACAAAAACCTAAGATCAATAACTGCAGTAAGATTCGTTATGTTATAATTCATGTCAGGAAGAGAATTAACAGGATAAAAACTGTTTTGATGAATGACAGGAGCATCATTTGTATTATTTATATCAAGATCAATTGTGACTGAATTATATTCACCCATGCCGTCAGATACCCTTATGGTAATATTTTTACAATCTACATGGCTGTTATTTAATTCAGTGATATTAATAAGTCCGGTTGCGTTCTGTGTGTTTGGAGAAAGGGTCTCAATAGACCAGGGATTATTTGATTCACAGGTTTGAGCAGGATAAATTTCAATAAAACTAAGATCATCATAAGGATTTAGGTCAGTTGCATTGATATAAAAAGTAAAATTATCCCCCTGGTTCCATGATCCTATAGTATATCCTGTTATGTTTGGCTTAAAATTAACTGATTCAACAGTTATGTTAAATACAGATCTGTTGCATCCGTTATTTTCATCTTCCACACAGATGTCCATGGTAACAATATAAGTTCCGTTTTTTCTTTGCAGAGGAGAATCATATATGAAATTCAAATATCCGGTTTTATCATCTATTGTTGTAATATTGAATGCTTCATATCCATGCAGAGTATAGTAGCTTGAATTTACTGAAAAGTTAAAAGGCCCCTGGTTAGTTTCTTCATCTACTGCAGTAATTGAATAATTGAGAGTTTCATTCTGAAGCACTGCAGGAAATGGAAGAGAGGGACTTGTCGTATACGAGGGAGCATCATTTACACCAATTACTGTAAAAGTAACATTTTTAATCTGGGAAATACCATTCTGATCATCTACTGCCTGATACCTGATGAAGTGGTTTCCGATACTTGCATTAACAGGTTTCCAGTAAATATCTCCTGTCTCATTATCAAATGAAGTAAAGTTTATGTCTGCAGTATAAGAATATGTTATTTTATCATTATCAGCATCAGTTGCATTGATATAAATGTAGGTATTGTTGTCTTCATAAAGAGTTTCGTCACCATAAACCTGAAATATCGGCTCAGCATTTTTTATAATAGTTGATATGGAATTAATTGTACTATGTGTGCCGTTGGTTATATTTACTGAGCAATTTATTGTTTCACCTCTGAAAAATTCCAGGGGATTAAGCGTTGACTGATTTTTATATGGGTTTAGCTGTGTTCCTATTAGATTGGATGAATTATACCATTTAACAACAACATTTGTAGTATCACTGCTTACTTGCCAATAGCACAGCAAAGGGTTGTTCTTGTTTCTGTTTTCAGGTGCAGCAGGAGATAAAAAAGGTCCTGAAAGGCTTAGAGTGTTAACGTTAACACTAGAAATTATAAATATGATTAATAACATTAAAAACAGCTTTGAACCTTTTCTCATTTTTTCTTTTCTACTTTCTCTTTAATTGCATTTATTACAAATTCTTTCAGTGTAATTTCTTCTATTGCACTCTGGATTTTAGCTTTTTTATGAATCTCATCTGGAATTTCAATGTTTACATTTGTCATTTTATAAGTTAGATAAGTTAAATAAGTTCTATAATATAACTAAGTTACATAACTAATATTTAATATTTTCTGAAATTTAGAAATGAAATTTAAGAAAATATTAAGAAAATTAGTAGTTTTAAAAAAATAAAATTCATTCATGAAATGAATTTTATCCATATCTTCCTGTTTCTTGGGCCGTCAGCTTCAACAAAGAAAATTTTTTGCCAGGTTCCAAGCTTTAATCTCTTGTTTTCAACAATTACATTCAGAAAATTTCCAAACAGGCTTGCTTTGATGTGGGCAGCGGAATTTCCTTCCATATGAGAATAAACAAGGTCATATGGAACAATTTTTTTTAGAGTTTTTACAATATCGCTTTTAACAGCAGGATCAGTCCCTTCATTTATTGTTAAGCCTGCAGTAGTATGAGGGCAGTATACAACGCAGATTCCTTGATTAATATCTACTTTTTCCTGTATCTTTTGGGTTATGTCAACCAGCTCATTCTTTTTTGTCGTGCTTATAATAATTTCTGCCATAAAAATATAAGAATCACTTGCAGTAAATAAAACTATTCCATATACACAACTCTATAGATAAAGTATTAGGTACAGACCAATGCTTTATCAGTCGGAAAAAAATCTTAATGTAAATTAGCTGTTAGTCATGTGATATAATAATCGTTTTTCCGGCTGAAATTTTCCTTTGGACATTGCTTTGTTACCACATACTGAAATAAAAATGAGACTGTCTCCAAAGTAAAAATATTAAAAACGCTTATCAATCTCTCTTAACTACAAGAATTACTCTCTTTTTTTTTAGGCAGACATTAAGCTGATAATGAGATTTCCAAAATTAAGGAAAAGAAGAATATTGACAAAAAACATGAGAAACGGTTCAAGATAAACTTTGTGAGGAGGTTCTGCCAGAAGTCTTGCAATGATTATCTCAGAGAAAGCAAAAAGAACAGAAAGTATTATTCCAATAACAGCAATGTCAGCATCAGGAAAAAATAACGAAATAAAAGAGATTATAATTATAGGGAAAAAAGAAAGCATATCAGGGATCTCAAAACTTGCAGTAAGAATTTCAGGAAGATTTCCTGCAACCAATGCAAAAATAAAGACAGTCTTGAACCCATACACTCTTGCAATAAGGATACTTACAAAAAACAGAAGGTCGATATGGATAGGACTTCTGAATGAATGCATGAAAAAATCAAGGCTCATTATCAATAATCCGAGAGCAAAAAGAATAAAGATGTTTCTGAATTTTAAAAAAAATATCACTGCACCAATAGCTATAATGACATATTTTTTCCTTGTTTTCAAAAATTTCAAAACCGGACGGAATAACTCGTGCTGCGGATGCTGGATTTTTTTTAGAAAATCAAGAACCATGATATGAACTAATGATTGGAAATTTAAAAAATTATTTGATTTAATGAATGTTTGTTCAATTTGATAATTAGTTTACACTTTTATAAATAGTGCGATTTCGCACTAACTCTTTGACACGGTTTAGTTTTCAACGAAATCACCTTCGTAAGTTTGGTATAATTCTCTGTATTTTTTAATAAGAGATTTGCTTAAAGTAGTAGTTCTTGATATCATCAGATCATCCATATTTTGTTTAATACAAAGTTTAATACGTTCGTA
>WJJD01000112.1 GCA_014729915.1 Candidatus Woesearchaeota archaeon
AAATATAATTTTCAACGATACACGTGTGATGATATCATAAGGAAAAAATTAAAAAAGATCCTTAAAAAACAGGGCTTTTCAGGAATTAAAGATGTAAGTGAATGGATGGGACAGCCGTATGAGAAAAGATATGAAAAAAATGCTGAAACATACCTAAATTGTGAAATAGAATCAATGATTGAAATTTTTTCAGAGGTCTTTAAAAATAAGGATAGGGATATTATTATTGATACGACCGGGAGTGTTATTTATACTGATGAGTTTATTTTAAGGCAGTTAAAAAAAATTTCAAGGGTTGTTTATCTGAAAACTTCTGATAAAATTAAAAAACAGATGCTTGATTTGTTTTTAGATAACCCAAAACCTGTTATATGGGGAAAATCTTATAAAAAAGAGAACCGTGAAACAGATTTTGATGCTTTAATAAAGTGCTATCCTGATCTTCTTGATTTTAGGAGCCTCAGATATGAAAAATATGCTGAAATTTGCATTGATTGTTTGAAATTAAGAGGAAAAGATTTTAGTGCAGATACTTTTTTCAGGATGATACAATGAAATTTTACAGCACAAATAACAAAAATCTTAGAGTTAACATAAAACAGGCTCTTTTTTTGGGACAGGCTCCTGACAAAGGACTTTTTATGCCAGAAAAAATTCCAAAGATTTCTGAGAATACAATTTGTTCTTTCAAGAATATGAAATATCCTGAGATTGCTTTTGATGTTCTAAAAAAATTTTTTAAAGATATTTCTGAAAATTATCTTAGAAGAATATCCAAAGATGCTTATAATTTTTCAATTCCGGTTGAAGAGGTTGACAGTAAGTATATATTGAGGCTGGATCAGGGCCCTACTGCTTCATTTAAGGATTTTGCAGCAAGGATGATGGCGGGATTGTTTGATTATTATCTTGCAGAGGATAATAAGAAGCTCTTGATTCTTGTTGCAACTTCAGGTGATACCGGCAGTGCTGCTGCAGATGCTTTTTTTGGAAAAGAAAATATTGATGTCTGTATCCTTTTCCCTAAAAATGAGGTGTCTGTTCGACAAAGAAAACAGATGACAACACTTGGAAAAAATATATTTCCAGTTCTAGTATCAGGAAAGTTTGACGACTGCCAGGATTTTGTAAAAAAAGCTTTTTCAGACCCTGATCTGAAAAGTATAAATCTTTCTTCAGCAAATTCAATAAATATCGGAAGGCTTCTTCCTCAATCTGTGTATTATTTTTATGCTTATTCAAGAATCGCTGATTTTCCTGAAAAAGTTGTCTTTTCTGTTCCTTCAGGCAATTTCGGGGATCTTATGGGTGGTGTTATTGCAAAAGAGATGGGACTTCCTGTTGACAGATTTATTGCTGCGGTAAATGAGAATGATGAGTTTGAAAGATTTTTAAAGTCAGGGACTTATGAAAAATTAAGCCCGTCAAGAGAATGTATGTCTAATGCGATGAATGTGGGCCACCCCAGCAACTTAGCAAGATTGATTGATCTTTATGGCGGAAACATGGATGAAAAAGGAAATATTAAAAAAATGCCTGATATGAAGAAGATGAGAGAAGATTTTTTTTCTGTTTCTGTCTCTGATGAGCAGACTATCAAAACTATTAAAAACGCATATGAAAAACATGCACTTGTTCTTGAGCCTCATGGTGCTGTTGCATGGAGAGGTGCTGAAGTTTTTAAAACTAAGAATAAGACAATTGTTTTTGAGACTGCACACCCTGCAAAATTCCCTGAGATTTTAAAGCAATTTAATATTGGAATTAAGGTTCCTGAATCAATTGCTTTGATTTTAGATAAGAGAGAATCCTATGAAACTATCCAAAATTATTATGGGTCTTTTAAGAGATTACTGGCTGGAAAATATTTATGAGATAATCCAGGTTTTCTGCAAATGAAAAAAAGACAATAAAAAGGATAACTGATACAGCAGTGAATAACCAGTAGGTTTTTGATCTGAAGTTGAAGAGTCCGGTGTATTCTTTGTTTATTAAAGGTGAATAAGGTCTGTTTACTGAAGAAAAAGAATAATCAAGCAGGAGATGTATTGCAAAGAAAAACAACGGGATTAATGTTTTCAAAACCAGGCAAATCAAAAGGATCACCGGAACAAATATCGGTTCCTGGAGAAATGTCTTTAGATATGTTTCTTTCTGGATTATCTTTTTATTTTTGAAAAGCGCCGGAAAATATCTGAACATATGATCGATGTCAATAACGGTTCCGAAGAAAAAGGCTAGGAAAAGATTTGTATCAGAAAGATTAAGCATCTTTGAAAAGATGGTTGTGTAGATTAGATGCACTAAAAAGTTCATATATTATTATTATTACTTTAGCAGGCTTAAATAATTTTCTGATAATAAAACTGTCGGAGACTACACTCTTGAAGCTGTTTTAGGTTCAAACAATATTTCCGGGATAGCAGTTGTCGGACCAGAGGAGAAGCTTGATAGTCTGGTACAAAGATATGACGAAGAAAAAAATATCATCATTGTTCCAGAAGAAGATAATATGTATGAGAATCTTATGGCAGGTTTCAATGCAGTTAGTGAAAAATTAATTAAAGAGACAAAGAATCAAAATGAGCAGGTCCTTGTTGTTAATGGAGACTGCTGGGGAATTTCAAGTAGCTCCATTGACTATCTTATAACAGAAGCTGAAAAATCAGATTCCGGCTTGTTTCTACCTGTTTTGAGTGAAGATTGTTTGGAAAAACTCCGGAATTTAGACTGGAGAATAAGAGGAGGATTTCCAATTGCCTCTGCTGAAGAAAAAAATAGATATTACTGGGGAAATGCCTATATTGCAAAACCCAGGAAAATTTCCAAAGAACATGATTTACTTTTTAAAAAAGCATATTCTTACAAGAATATAACACCAGTTAACATAATCAAATTTCTCCGTGATTACAGGAGTTTAAATAAATTACAGCCTTCTACAGGAGAGTTGATGGGTTCTTTGATTATTGACACCCTTAAAATGTATTTGTCTGGTTTACTTGTTAGGAAAGGAAAATTATTTGAATATTGGAAAAATAATAGAACTCTATTTGATTCGTATCTTGAAAAACAGAATATGGAAAGAATTGCATCAAGGGCAGTTTTTGGAGAAAATAAAGGAGTTGAATTTAAGCTTATAAATGACATGACAGATGCAAATTTGCTAATGGATCTTGATTCTGAAGAAGACTATGCTAATTACAGGGATAATTTTCAAAAATATCTAAGAATTTCCGGAAAAAAACAATAGTTTCAAATAATTTTATAAAGATTGTAATAATAATTATATTAATGGCATTAATAAATAAATCTGAATTGAAGAATCTTGTCGGTGACATGAAGATCTCAACTGAATTTTATCCAGCTCTTAATATGAAAGTGGAAGAGCTTGTAAGAGATTCCATCAGGAGAGCAAAAGAGAACCAGAGAACAACTCTTATGGCAAGAGATGTCTAAATTTCAGAGATCTTTTTTTTCAGTTTGTCAATTTTTTTTTTAATAGTTTTTAATTTTTTTTTGGGATAGTCTTTTTGCTTTTTTAATACTTTGAAGTTTCTTTCAAGAGAATCCAGTCTTTTTTTAATCGCTTCTGTATTTTTCCTGTTTAGCTTTTTATCGATCTTTTCTTCAAGCTCTTTTACTCGTTTCTTATTGTCTTTTAGATAGCTTTCCCTTGTATCAGTTCTTTTTTGTTTTAGTTTTTCCTGGATCTTTTTTTCAAGTTCTTTTATACGGTGCTCTTTTTCTGTATAGCTGAGGTTTTTGTTATGGATTGATTTTAACGCAAGTTCTGAGTCAAAGTCTTCTCCGAGTTTTTTTGAAAGCGAGTAAACAAGCTCTTTTAGTTTTTCATTTTTTTTTTAAAGTCTTTGCAGCCTGAATTCCATAAGATTTATCTTTTTTTTTTTTTTTGGATTTTTTCTTTTCAGAACAGCTTGCCCCAGGTATTTGAGAAATCTTTTTGCTTTTTTTTTATCCATAGAATAAGCCGGGAGAATTTTATCCATTTTAGAACTTAATCTTAAAAAAGGGTTTTTTGTCTTTTTTGTCTTGTTTCTTATCCGTAGGAGGGTTGTTCATTGAAGGCAGGGGTTTATGTTGGGTCCGCTGCGGCGGATTATTGAATTTTGGAGGAACAGGTGCCTGTGGTCCTTTTGGAGGTGTCTGTTTTTGAGGGGGAGGAGATTGATAATTTCTTTTTGTCCCGGAAGATGCCTGCATCTCTTCTACCATGTCAGCAATTGCCACTATGCCTTTTGCTATCTTTTCGTTCTGGTCAAGCACCAGGTCGATCTTTCTTATCAATGGATCAATCTTATCAGAAAGCATCATAGAATCATGCTCATCCAGCTTCATCTCTTCAGCTGCTTCTTTAAAGACACCAAGAAGGGAGCTTATTGATTTTCCTAAAGAATCCATTGAGTTTACCAGATCATCTGATTTTTTTTCAGGAGAGGATTTAAGTTTGCTTATCTCGTTTTTGAGCCTCCTTATCTCTTCATGGGGAAGTAATTCATAATCATCATTTGCCATAAGTGACCACCTTAATTAGGAATTAGATTCTATTAGTATAAAAATTTTTTGATTCACATGTAATTCTAATTTTTTGAAAAATCCAGTGAAATCCGTGCTCATTGCAGCCGGAGCAGGTGCTGTTCTCGGAGAAATTCTTGAAAAATTTAAAAGAAAATAATTCAAGCCACTTTTAACAGAAAGTGATCCTTGTATATCGAATACATATACGCATAGGAATTAATTGAATTAAACCTTTTTTTGTATTTTTCCTTTAGTTTTACAAAATCTTGATGGGAAAGACCCCTTGAGATGTAGTTATATTTTTTTGGAAGGTATGATCTTTTTACAGGGATGATTTTTTGTATTCTGTATTTTTTTGGGTTTTGAAAAACTTCACTTTCCGGCTGCATTGAAAAGATATTCGGAGCAACCAGGTGTATGTTCTTTTTGTTTTGTTTAAGAAAAGTAATTGTTTGAGCAAGAGTTTTTTCGGTTTCACCCGGAAATCCTATGATAATATAGACAATGTTTTTTATACCTGCATGTGAGCTTTTTTCTAATGTGTCTTTGATATTTTTGGTTGTTATTCCTTTATTCATCAGTTTAAGTATCTTATCTGAGCCTGATTCAACTCCCCATAAAATAACTCTGCATCCTGATTCATGTATTTTTTTGAAGTTTTCAAGAGTCGGATTTTTCTCAATTCTTGAATAGCACATGTATCTTATGCAAAGATCTTTTAAGTGTTTATTGAATCCAGCCAATCTTTTTATAGGGACAATATCATCAATAAATTCAAAATATTTATTTTGTTTTAATAGAGGGAGCAGCTCTTTTACAGGAAATTCAGTGTATTTTTTAAATCCATGAAAGTTGCAAAATGCGCATTTCTGATAGATGCATCCAATAGATGATTGCACAGGAAGAATAGGTTTTGGGGAATAGTACTCATTTATGTCGATTATGTCATATTCAATCCTCAATTCATTATCAGTTTGTTTCTCACCCATAAATTTCAACATTTCAGAAAGATCATTTGTTACAAGATCAAATGATTTGTTATGTTTTTTTGTTGCAGCAGGACCTCCTAAGATTGTTTTTTTCTTGAAGTGTTCTGCAATCTTTGAAGCGTAAATCATCTGCTGGTTATAGATGCAGGTAAAAACCAGAAATTCAGGGTTATATTCTTTTATTTTTCCGATCATCTCATTGATCAATGGAAGGTTCCTGTTTTTGTTTCTCAGATTTTTATTTATTTTCTTGTATAACTTTCCTGATTTTTTGAAAAAATTTTTTGCTTTTTTGTTGTAATCTGACAAATCAGAGAACGGATTTTGTATAAACTTTTTATGAAGAAAAAGGTTGAAATCTAAAATTTTTGTACTCAGATCTGAATTTGCTTTGATAAAAGCAGGGAGATTGAATATGCTGTATGGAGGGCTTGTCGGTGTGCAGAAAGGAGGATAGATTATGAGGATTTTTGTCATAAAATTTGATAATTTTGTTAGATTTATATTGTTAGGGTATGTAATCCATAACCTTTTAAAACAAATTTATTTCTTAAATTCTTCCGGTATGATTTCATATCAGAAGACTCCTTATCTTGATGAGGAGATTTATTCAATACTACACCCTTATGTAAGAAGGTGGTTTAAGTCTAGCTTTAGCTCTTTTTCTGATCCGCAGAAATTCGGGATTATTCCGATACATAATAGGAAAAACACTCTTATTTTTGCTAGTACTGGCTCAGGAAAGACCCTTACTGCTTTTACTTCCATTATTAATGAGCTTACGTTTCTTGCTGAGAAGGACAAGCTTGAAGACAGAGTTTATTGTGTCTATATAAGCCCGCTAAAAGCACTTTCAAGAGACATTAAGGTTAATCTTATGGATCCTTTAAAAGTTGTAAAAAAAATCGGAAAAGAGGATGGAAAAGATATTGATATAAGAGCACTTGTCAGAACAGGTGATACTTCTTCTTATAGGAAATCAAAGATGCTCAAGAAGCCTCCCCATATACTCATAACTACTCCTGAGAGTTTTGCAATTGTTCTCACCAGCATTAAATTCAGGAAGAAACTAAATAAAGTTGACTGGGTCATAGTTGATGAGATCCATTCGCTTGCATCTTCTAAACGGGGAGTGCATCTTTCTTTGTCTCTTGAGAGGCTGAACCAGAAGACAGATTTTACAAGGATAGGGCTTTCTGCAACTGTTGCTCCTCTTGAAGAGGTTGCTAAATTTCTTGTCGGAAAAAAAGACAAGGAAAGGTTCAGGGACTGTAAAATTGTTGATGCACAGTTTACAAAAAAGATGGACCTTAAGGTTCTGAGCCCTGTAAAGAGCATAATTGAGTCAAGCCGCCAGAAGATGCACAGGCAGATGTATGATCTTATTAACACTCTTGTGCAGAGCCACAAGACCACATTGATTTTTACAAATACAAGATCTGCAACTGAAAGAGTTGTTCATAACCTGAAATTAAAATTTCCAGATCAGTACACAGAAAAGATCGGAGAAGCTGATACAAAATCATTGATCGGGGCACATCACGGGAGCTTGAGTGCGGAGCACAGAATAAGGATTGAAAAGCAGCTGAAAAATGGAGATCTGAGATGCATTGTTTCCTCAACTTCACTTGAATTAGGTATTGATATAGGTTATATTGATCTAGTTATACTTCTTGGAAGCCCTAAATCAGTTGCAAGGGGTATGCAGAGGATCGGAAGATCAGGCCATAAGCTTCATGAGACTGCAAAAGGAAGGATAATTGTCCTTGACAGGGATGATCTTGTCGAGTGCGCTGTTTTGTTAAAGTCTGCAATTGAAAAAAAGATTGATAAGGTTTCCATACCTAACAAACCATTAGATGTCCTCGCCCAGCAGATCTATGGTATGGCCATAGAAAAGAAACAGCATATCGAAGAGATGTTCTGGACAATAAAGAAGAGCTACAACTACAGGAAACTTTCAAGGGAAGAATTTGAACAGGTCCTCGATTATCTTTCCGGAGAGTTTGTTTCGCTGGAGGACCGGAATGTCTATGCAAAGATCTGGGTTGACAAGGAGAGTGGAATGATAGGAAGGCGCGGAAAATTAGCAAGAGTAATCTATATGACAAATATCGGAACTATTCCTGATGAGAAATATATCACAGTAAAACTTGGTGATCAGATAATTGGTAAATTAGATGAAGGATTTTTAGAGAGACTGAAGAGAGGTGATGTTTTTGTTCTTGGAGGAGAGACTTATGAATTCAGGTATGCCCGCGGCATGGTAGCAAGGGTGAGGACAAGCGCAGGAAGACCTCCTACTGTTCCTTCTTGGTTTTCAGAGATGCTTCCCCTGAGCTTTGATCTTGCTCTTGATATCCAGAAATTCAGGTATTACATGGAGCAGATGTTCAGGTATGACAAGCCAAAAAAAGAGATAGTCGATTTTATTGATGATTATCTTTATGTTGATAAGTATGGTGCAAATTCTATTTATGAATATTTCAGGGAGCAGCATGAATTTTCAAAGATTCCTACTGAAAAAAGGATTATTGTCGAGCATTTCAAAGAGGACAATAAGAAATATGCTGTTTTTCATACTTTGTACGGAAGGCGTGTCAATGATGTCCTTTCCAGGGCAGTTGCTTTTGCAATCTCAAAGGCACAGCACAGGGATGTTGAGATTTCGATAAATGATAATGGTTTCATGCTGAGCTATACTAAAAATCTTCAGGTGATGAAAGCCTTCAGGCAGCTTACAAACTCAGATCTTAAGAAAGTCATGAAGATTGCCTTAAGAAAGACTGAGGTTTTAAAAAGAAGATTCAGGCATTGTGCTGCAAGAGCATTGATGATTTTAAGAAGGTATAAGGGAAGGAAAAAATCAGTGGGGCGCCAGCAGGTAAGTTCTAGCCTTCTTTTAAATGCAGTAAGAAGGATATCCAATGATTTTCCAATATTAAAAGAAGCAAGGAGGGAAGTGCTTGAAGACCTTATGGATATTTCCAATGCAGAAAGGGTCCTTGAGAAAATCAGGAAAGGGGATATTAAGGTAAGGCAGGTCTTTCTGGATTTTCCAAGCCCGTTTTCTTTCAATCTTATACTTCAGGGGTTTTCAGATATATTCAAGGTTGAAGACAAGAAAGACTTTTTGATGAGGATGCACAAGCAGGTAATTTCAAAAATCAATGAGGAGCCTGAAGAAGAGGACTTCACTTTTTCTTATGATGCTCTTTGGGAGAAGATCCAGGAAGAAAAAAGATTAGAAAGGATAAAAAGGATTGATGAGTTGAAACAATTGGCAATGAGCCTTGATGAATCGCTTCTTGTAAAGGAGAACATAGTAAATATGATTGACGGAAAAGACAATGTGAGGCAGGATGTGATCGATGACCTTAACAAAAGGCACAGAGAAATAAGAGACAGATGGCCAGAAAAACTTGCTCGATTTGTCCTGAAAAGGGCAAAAGAGCTTGACAGGAAAACTGTACTTTTTAAGCAGCTCAACAAGGCAAAAAGAAAAGAGAGGCTTGATCCCGCAGTTGTTCTTGATATCAAGAGGATAATTGACGGAGAAAGAGATGATTTTGATCAGTCTTTTAAAAACTGGATTGATGAATTCTTTTCCCGGGCAATACCTTACTCCTGGAAAAAGGAGCTTGTTTACCTGCTGAGAGATGCAAGAGAGGAGATTGATTAGTAATTTCTTATTATCAACTTGTTTTCTTATTATTGATTTAATCATAGTTTTAGTAAAATAATTTTTTCACTATAAAATTAGAATCACTACTACCGAATAATATAAATATTAATAAGTTTTTTAAAAAAAAATGGAAGTTATAAAATTTGATAAACCTTTCCCCCTTCCTGAGTATAGGTCCTTTCCGGTTGATTTTAACGGAACAACCTTTGTTTATAATATATCAAAGGATTGTTGTAGCTGGGTTTTTACAACTGAACAAACATCCAAATTGCTGAATTTATTAAAAAAAGGACTTACTCCAGAAGAAATTATATTAAAGATTACCCGCGGAAATTTATCTGAAGAGAGTAAGAGGAAAAAATACAATATGATGAAAATTTTTCTTATATATTTATTTAAATCCTGCTTTAATAAAAATTATACTCCTAAAATAAAAAAAATTCCGGTTTCTGAATTGGATGTACATTTTAAAGCTACGAATCAGTGCAACTTCAATTGCCCATATTGTATTGAGGACAGTGGTAAAAAAACATCTGAATTAGAGTATAATCAAATCAAGAATGTTTTTACAAAATTAATTGGATTTTATTCAAATTCCTGTAATTTTTATCCAAAAAATAAACAATCAATAATTAAGTATTCTGAAAAACCCCCTAGTGTAACATTATCGGGAGGAGAATTTTTGATGAGAAAGGATAGTACCCGAATAATAGATTTCCTTGATAATTTAGGATTCAGGGTTAATTTATTCACAAATGGTTATGAAATATCAAAACTAAATAAACATATATTAAAAAAATTAAAACAGATTCAGATTAGCATTGACGGACCAAAGGAATTCCATGAATTGGTCAGAAAAAAAGGTTCTTATGTTAAGATTTTAAAAAATCTTAAAAAGTTATCTGAACATCACGGAGATATTTCAATTGCTGTTTTATTTTCTGATTATCATGAAGAGAGGATAAGAAAAAAAGGGTTTGAAAAAAGCAAAGATGAATATATTGATTTTTTAAAAAAAATAATTGAGATTTCTCCTGGATCTAAATTAAATATAACACTTCAGGATAAGGGAGGAAGATCAGATATTAAACTTAAAAAAGGGTGTTTATCCGCTAAATTAAGAGATATTCTTGTTAAGCAATTCAACAGCCATATTGTTAATGAGACCAAAATATTTACAAAGGGATACTATCTTTATAATTGTTCTATCGGGCTTAGCCCGACAATTACTGAGAATGGGGATATATATCCATGTACAAAAGACCATTATAGATTTTTACCTGTAAATAACATTTTGTCTGATCCAATAAAAACAACATATGAGAAACTAATTAAAATTTATAACAATACAGGTCTGCCTGTTGTTAATGGAGAATGTGAATCATGTTATTTTGCAGGGATTTTTTGTCATGGAAAATGCAGATTAGATCTTGTTGACAAACAGTATCAATTGAAAAAACAGAGAAAAGATTGTATATCATGTAATCTCTCTCCTGATCTTAATGATGTAAAATTACTTTTAAAAAAAGAATTGAACCAGGATTTTTTTAAACACTTTTATTGAAAATGAATTTTTCAGCAGCAGCAAAGAGGTATTTAAACTTATTTAGAAAAAGAATAGGCTTCAAATTTTCTAAAAAGATTTGTATTGGGTTCGGGTTGATTTTTCTCTTAAAGCTTTTTTCTACAAAGCTGTTTTTGGTTGTTCTTTTTTCAACGGTTGTTCTTATTATCGATTACATAGACAGTTCTTTCGGAAATATTTTATTTATAGATGTAAGCTATCCATTATTGTTTATTTTAGGGTATCTCTATGGGATTTATCCGACCATCTGGTTTATTCTTATAACAAATATCAGAAATCTTCAGTATGTTACTTTTGGATTATTTTTTTCTTTGATTGTAAAAAGTGCTAGCGTAATGTTAATTTTTTATCTTAGATCTGTTTTTTCATTATTTCATATATATTTTATTACGTTTTTTATTATGTATTCTATTTTTACTTTGTTCTGGATCATCTGCAGAATAAGTATAAGGGAACATTTAATTTGTTTTGTTATTTTTTTGTTTGAGTTAACCCTTCATTCGTTAATTCTTTTTCCATTTACTAGAATTTTTTTGAAGTATATTTAAATGTAAATTAAAAAAATTTTATCAACAATAATTTCCCTTAAACGTACATCCATTACTACGATCCTTATTAGGAAAGAATCTTAAAATATCAAATTCAAAGTCATTTACTGTGTTTATTGAATTCATGTCTGTTAAGCGAATTTCTTCATACATTATCTATCGACCTCCGAATATCAAAAAAAAGGGTATTTATTTTTTATTTATAATGTTTTTGTTTTGTTTTTTATATCTTAGTGGTTGTTTTAGACTTGCCCAACTTGAAGAAATATCTCATTAATTAATTACTAATAAAGGGTTTTCATGACTAAAATGTTGCTGTTAAAAATAATAATAAAAAAACAGTGATTAAAGAATAGAAACTATAATTTAGGAAGAGCAGGAAACCAGTTAAGCTCAAATTAATCATTTCAGCAAAGATATAACTTTCCTTTTAACTTTCGGAAAGGGAGTTGCTATTATGAATTCTCCGGCAAATAAAGTCTTATAGGAGGCTATGTCCGGGCTGTCCCATTTCTCCCACTTAATTGTTCTGTCTATATGGATTTTAATCTTATGATATAATTCAGTCAAGAAATCATCTACAAAGCTACTGTCGTCATCCCTTGTAAGGACCAATGCATCCAGGAAACTGTCAGCTCCATTTGTACCTTCAACTCTGCTTCCATAAAAAATGATGCCTGCTACATTATAGTTTACACAATCATCTTTATAATCTTTTTTTTTTGGCAACTAAGCTAACTGCGTTATTTTTAATTTCGTTTATATCCATGCAATAAAAAAATATAACAGAATTTAAAAATTCTTTTAATTAACTTCTGTTTCTGATTCATGATTTACTTAGTATTTCTCCTGAATACATAATACTCGCAGCTGTTTTTTTCTTCATAATACTCAATTTCAAGATTGTCCTTTAATAACTCAATAAGTTCTTGTCTTTTTCTTTGACAATCAATATCTTCTTTTTTGCAGGATGTGCTTTTTTCACAGGTGTCAAAAAAAACATATTTGATTTCTGATTGATTTTTTTAAAATATTTTATGACTGAATCAATCTTTTTTTCATTAAATACCGGATAATAAAGAAGCTTAAGATTCTTTTCAGTATGATAGCTTATTTTAGGATTATGTATCCAGACCTCTCCGGTAATGTTTTTTTCCTTAAAAAAAGAATAGTAATTTTCCATAGGGTCTTCTGTCTTTTCTATTAGTAAGTTAGTAAATAGCTGGAAAAGAGAAATTATGATTAAAAAAATAAGAAAAATATTTTTAAACTTATTTTTTTTAATAATTTCATTTAACCCATATACAGCAATTATTGCTGCAGATGGCAGAAACATTATCAAGTATCTTTCTTTCCTGCAGGGGATTGTTGAGAAAAAAAGAAAATTTATAGAGAATTTTGAAAAACATCAAAATTCTTTAAGAAGAACTTTGAATTATTCTCTATAAACATCTGAAAATAGAGATCAATTTATAGATAATTCAAAATTCTCTATAGGTAATTCAAAGTTCTCTATAAAAAAAAAGGAAAGTATGAGAAGCATTTTTTGGAATATTTTTTCAGGATAAAAAATGTCCACTGGATTAAAGCTAAATAAAAAATATTGTTTAAAGGAAGTTTCATCAGGTAAAAATACCACGGCTGAAAAAAATAATAATTGCAGCCAAGGACCTGACCAATGACTTTGTTTGCATCAATATAAGGTGATAAGAAATCATTATACAGCAGGCTGTTAAAGAGTAGGAAAAAACTTATAAAAACTAGAAATCCTGAACCAAATAATATTGTCTGCTTTATCTTTTTTTTAGAAGCCATATATAAAAGAATAGGAATTATGTAAATTCCTGCAGGAAATTTGGTTAAAAATCCAAGGGAAAAAAAATCCTAAAAAAACAGGATACAAGACAGGTCTTATATGCTCCCAAAAACCTATCTTTCCCATAGAAAAAAAATATTTTCCCATGGCGATGTAAACATATGAATCCCACCAAAGCAGGGTATTTATTTTTAAATTACCAAGGACCCTTGTAAATAAAGATACAATTAGTATGAACAAAATGTTTTTCCTTTTCATGACTTTAAAGAATCAGGTTATCCTGTCATAAGTTGAGACTTCATCAAGGATTTTTGTAGCAGTATCCTGTGTGTCTTGCTGGATTGTGTCTTTTTTCCCGCAGTACGGACATTGCTTGAAACTGACATTCTGGTTTCTTGAAAATTTGTACTTGCAGTTTGTGCATTTGTATTTTATTCTTACCATGTTATATCTGATTATTTTTTACTGTTTTATAAATTTTTTTAAGAATTTTCTTAAACACATGTATTTTTCCAATACCGAAAAATATAAATTTAACTAAAATATTAGAAAATTATGCACAAAAAAGAAAAATTCTTTTTGATATCTTTTATTTTTTCTCTTGTTATATTATCATTTTTTTTAGGAAATTCTATAACAAGCTGGGTTACTAAATCAATGTATTGTTCTTCAGAAGGTTGCAAAGCCTATTGTGACAATACTCAGGAATGTTCTTTAGATGAGGCGTGCTGCCAAAAAGAAAGTTTTGGTATATGTGAACCTAAAAATGAATGTGAAAAATTGTATGAACCTAATTTTGAATTTGAAAATCCTGATATTGATACAAGTATAAAATATCCAATTTCTGAGAAGCCGAGCCAGATTAACCAGCCCTGGTTTTACTTTTTTCTGATTTTAATTGTGTTGTTTATTGGATTTTTTTATTTGTTTAACAAACTTAAGAAGTAGCTTTTTCTAGAATTCAAAACTTTCCACTGTTCAAGATAGAAATAGTGGTAACTTTTGAATAATGTCAGCAGAGCTAAAATTTTTTCTAATGTTTTAATCCCGGAAAAGCAGCGATAAAAACAGCAGCTCAAAAATATGCAGGATAAACGAGAGAAAATAAAAAACTACTGCGTCGGCCGGGATTTGAACCCGAATAGTCGGCTTGGAAGGCCGAAGTCATAGCCATTAGACCACCGACGCCTACCAGATTGGAAAATTATCATTGTTTAAAAAAGTTGTGAATACCCATCAACTGAAGGCAATCAACTTAAAAAGTTTGACAATTTAGTATATGACAAAATAGCTTCCAAAAACACTTATATTTAAATACACTTAATTCTTCTAAGATTTTATGGATTTTTACAGAAATCCATTTTTGTTCCGAATTAATAAAACTTTCAATTTTGAAAAAAATATAAATAAATGTTTATTAATAATATATTAAAAACGCGGGTATGGAACAAAAGAGATTATTTGAAAATAAACTAATCCCGCAAAAAATGAATTTTTGCTTTAGCAAAAATTCATAAAACACGGTGAAAAACAACATGTCATTACATAAAGACCAGAGAGTTGGAGTGTTTGTGGATGTACAGAACATGTACTACAGTGCAAAACAGCTCTATCACTCTAAAGTAAATTATACAAATATATTAAATTCTGCAACAGCAGGAAGAAAATTGATAAGGGCTATTACCTATGTTATTAAAGCAGATGTCAAGGATGAAAAGGATTTTTTTGATGCACTTGAAAAAATAGGATTTGAAGTAAAGCAGAAAGATCTGCAGGTTTTTTTCGGAGGGGCAAAAAAAGGAGACTGGGATGTTGGTATTGCAATGGATGTCATGAGGCTTGCTGCAAAACTTGATGTTATCGTACTTGTGTCAGGAGACGGTGATTTCAAGGATCTGTTGAACCATGCAAAAGCTTTGGGTTGCAGAGCAGAAGTTATTGCTTTTGGAAAAACAGCATCTTCAAGATTAAAAGAAGAAGCTGACCATTTTATTGATATGGACAAGGACAAAAAATTTCTTATCCAGAAGAGAAGAAGAAGAACAAAAAAATCATCTAATAATAAAAAGAGCTCTTCAAAAAATGGCTCGTCTAATAAGAAATCTTCTAAAAAGAAATCTTCAGGCAATAAATCCTCAAAGAGAAAATCTTCATCAAGAAAAAGTTCAAGAAGAAAGTCTTCAAAACGCAGATCAAGAAGAAATGATGATCATGTCAGCATGCTCCAAAAACTGAATATGGATCAACCGAATCCTGAGCAAAAAGAAGATAAGAAAGATAAAAAAAAGAAATAATTTAAATAAACTATGTATATGTAGTTTTATATGACTAAAAAAAAAACTTTTGTTGACAAGCTTGACAGCATATTCAATTTTGCAGGGAAAGCAATAGAGCTTATGATTGAGCATACAGACGGTGAGATAAAAAGAATAAAAAAAAAGATTGTACATTTTTCTGTTATTATTGGATTTATGATGATCTCAATTGTATTCATATTAACTGGATTAGCTAAAGTTCTTCCTTCTCTTTTTAAGATTTCTGAAGGGCTTAGCTTTATTGTTATAGGCTGTGCTATAATTGTTATTCTTTCTTTTTACTCTTTGATTGCAAGAATTTAGAGGTTGCATTATTAATATTTTTTCTCAACATAATCCTGAATTTCGATTAGCAGGTGTGTTGAGATATACATACACAAAAACGCATAAAAAATATAAGAAAGCAGCTTTTTCTTGTCATACTGGAGGTTGATTATTATGAGAAGGCCATTTATTGCTGCTAACTGGAAGATGAATAAGACCTTAAATGAGGCAAAGAATTTTGCTAATGAATTCAAGGAATTGGTTAAAGATGTTTCTGATACAGATATTTTAGTCTGTGTTCCTTATACATTATTATGCTCTATGAAAAATGAACTTAAAGGGACAAATATAAATATTGGTGCAGAGAATGTTTTCTATGAAGATTCTGGAGCTTACACAGGAGAGATATCTGCTTTGATGATCAAAGACTTTGCTGAATTCGTTATTGTCGGTCATTCTGAGAGAAGGAAATATTTCGGAGAAACAAATGATATTGTCAATAAGAAAATCAAAAAAGCCTTAGAGCATGATCTTAAGGTTGTGTTTTGCATCGGAGAGACACTGGAAAAGCGAGAGAAAGGTATTACAAAAGAAATTGTCGGAAAACAGGTAAGGGAAGGGCTTTCAGGGCTTGAAGTTATCTCTGAAATAACCATAGCGTATGAGCCTGTCTGGGCAATAGGCACAGGAAAGACAGCAACACCTGAGCAGGCTCAGGAAATGCATTCTTTTATCAGGGATTTACTAGAGGAGTTGTTTGGCGAGGATGCAGCCGAGAAAACAAGGATTCTTTATGGCGGAAGTGTAAAACCGCATAATGTTAAAGAACTGATGGAAAAACAAGATATAGATGGTGGGCTTGTGGGAGGAGCCTCGCTTGATGCTGAGAGTTTCTCAAAGATTGTCAAATTTAAGGGACAGTGATTTTAACAATTTATTACACAGATATCATATAACCGTAATATATATCTTATGATTACCCCCGTACAGCCTGTTGAATGCTCCTGTACACCCGAAATCAGGATCATTCGGAACAGAGGTATCATCTGTGCAGATCTTCAAATTCCAGATATATGTGCCCGGAGGAGATCCCCTCTGGATTTCAAATAAAAATCTCACTCTCTTATCTGCATCTCTTTTTAGAGTATAGACTTCTGATTCTAAAGAGCCCAGCCAGTTATCCTGGATGAATTCTCTCCAGGTTGTTGAAGGAGGGGTTTTTATTTGGGTTGAAAAATCATTTCCCTGTTCATCAATTGCCTTTGCTAAGTCGAGTTTATATTTGAATTCTGCAGTATTTTCAAGATCATTTGTAAGGCCAATCTCAAATAGTTTTGTGTCTCCGGGCTTAAGATCTGCCTTGTCTTTTGATATGCACACATAATTTCCTGATCTCATACAGTTCTTTAATGCAATTTCTTCAATTTCAGGAAGTCCTTCTGCAGCTTTTTTTCCAACATTTAAGATACGTGTTGCAAAGATTATTCCAAAAGAAAAAATAACAATGGAAATTATTAAAAGAACTAAAAAATTTACAGAAAGCTCTATTCCTTTCTTATTCATTTTTAGTGCTTGACTATTTCATATTCTCTTAAGATGAGGACCATGAATATTAAAAGGATCACTGCTCCTCCAAATAAGAATGAGATGCTTTTTATGATCTCTGTTTTTCCTGTAACAAGAGTATAAAAACCAAATGCCATGATTCCGAATCCCATCCATAGGAATTTATCTAAAACCATCTTCATGATCTGGAATTCTTCGTTTTGAGTCAGTCTTTTTTTCATCATCTTCACCTTTAGCTTACTGTTACATAAAAATCGTCTGTTGCATAAGAACCTGAACCTTGAGATGTAGCTGCACTATCAAATGATTCATAAGATACAATAAGTGTATATTGACATGTTCCCTGATCTCTTGAATCAGATTTGAGGTAGATTGGAAATACCTTTGCTTCCCCGCTTTCAATCCTTTGTTCTCCCTGGATTAAGCTTATCTGGTCATTGTCCATGCACGTAACTCCTGATGCACCGACCTTAGAAGTTCCTGAAAGAGAGAGCTGAAAATTTGAATAACCTCCTGCAGGAGCGGATTCTTCGTTTATTGCAATATGAATCACTTCTTCAGTGCTTTGTTTCATTTTGACTTCATATTTACTGAGCACTACTCTTTCGCCGGAATCTTTTAATCTTTTAATCATATCTTTTTGAACCTGGTCAGATACATCTTCAAAGTTTTCCTGCACATTTGTAAACATGTTTCTCATAAATCCAAGACCAAGACCCAGCATGGTTATAGCAAGAATCAAGACAACAATAGCATTTATTGATAAGTTCAATGAAGCTTTTTTGTTATTCTTCATTATAGCACCTCTTTTGTTTTTTATTAAAAAATTGATTTACAATACAATAAATTTTTTCTTTTTTAAAAATTATCCGAAATTTGGACTATCTAAGTTTAGGTTAGTTTGTTTATATACAGGATTAATTTGTATATAAATGTTTCGAAATTCGACGAAGATTTTCGAATTTTGAAGCCGAGAAATCACAACGTGATTTCTTTTGTTTTGGAAATTTTTACATAAAATTTTTATCCTCGTACATATTTTATTTACTCTATGGATACAACTTTAATTTTTTATCCTCTTGATCTTTCATATAGACTTATCAATAATAAACCAGAGTTTTGGCTCTTTGGAAAAACTTCTGATAAAAGATCAATCTGTGTTGTTGACAGGACTTACAGGCCGTATTTTTTGATTAAAAAAGGAGAGGAGTTTCTTATTGATGAACTTGTCAGAGTAAGAATAAGAACCGGAGAATACATACATTATGTTGTTGATATAGAAAAAATAAGAAAAGACTATATGGGTGAAAAAATCGAATTTATTAAGATCTATGTGAATCTTTTCGGAGCAATAAGGACGATTTCTGAGGCTGCAAAAAAAAAAGGACTTCATGTTTTTGAGCATGATATCAGGACCACTAAAAAATATCTTCTTGATAAAAATATCAATTTTTTTTCAGGTTATAGAGTGATCGGCAGAAAAATCAAGAGAGATATTAAGACAGATCTTGTGCTTGAGAAAATTAGCATGGAAAAAACTGATGCTAAAGAATTTGAACCTGTGATTCTAGCAGTAAATTTTATTACCCTTTATAGTTTTGGAAGAAAGAATAATTCTATGGCTGCTTTTAATTTAGTTTCTAAAGATTACAATAAGTTATTTTCTTTTCTTAAGAAAGATGTTGATAGTGAATATGACTTGTTTATTAAATTCAAAGAAATACTTGAAAAAATAAGGCCTGATATCATAGTGGGCTATGATTCGGATAAGTTCCTGAACCATATGAATAAGAGAGCATTGTTTTACGGATTATCTTTGAATCTGGGCCTGGATAATTCAAGGGTCAGATACAACAAGGTATTGAAAAGAGCAAAAATTACAGGAATTGTTCATCTGGATCTTAAAAAGATGATCAACCAGACTTTTTTAATTGTATTGAAACAAAAAGGTTATGATATTAATTTTCTGAACTCTAAGCTAAGCACCCCTCCTAAGCTCGGTTGTTTTGTCCATGATAAGAAAAAGCTTGAGAGTATTTTTGAAAAGAGCAGTAGTGATACTAGGGTTATATATGAACTTGCAGAGGAAATCTGGCCTGAACTTATGAATTTTTCCTCATTTGCAAGCAATGATGTATATGATTTATCAAGAAACAGTACAAACAGTGTTATTGAGACGTTGCTTATGGGAACTGCAAAAAAAGAAAATATTGTTATTTTTAACAAACCTGAGAGAATTGAAGTTTCTAAAAGATACGAAAAAAAAGACGATCCTGTTAAAAAAAAAGCAAATCCCGGTATCTACTATAATACTAATATCATTTTTTTGGATGAGGTTTATCCTGATTATATTTTTAAAAATAACCTTTCATATGAAACTCTTGACTGCAAGTGTTGCCATGGTAGAAAACTGGCTGAAATCTTTTCAACATGCAACACAAACAAGGGTCTGTTTGTCAAATTAATTGAATATATTAACAGAGATTCTGTAATTTTTAAATTCTTAAAAAAGTGTTTTTTCAGATACCTGAATTATCCTTATGCAAGATGGTATTCTCAGGAAGTTGTTGATATGCTGCAGGATAAGATTTCAATAGATCTAATAGAAAACATCAAAAAGATCATCTATTGGGATCAGGAGATTATTGTTTCAAAAAGTGCTATTAAGGATGTTTTTGTACATGAAAATGCATCTGCTCTTTTTTTAAAAAATAGTAAAAAATACGCGATTTTGACTGATGAGTTAATTATTAAAAATATCAGAAAAAAATATTATGCAAAATTCATTTATGAGGCTCAGACCAGAATAATCAGGATGATTTTAACACAAAAGAATAAAATTGATATTTTAAAATATGCAAGAGAATGTATAAGGCTCATTTTTGAACATACACTGTCTGTTTCTGAGCTTGTCATTAATATGAGGCTCTATAAAAATGTGAGGGATTATGAGACAGATTCACCACTGGTTTCTGCAGCAAGAATTATGAATAAAAAAGGGTATGTCATCGGCAAAGGAGATGAGGTATCGTATGTTATTGTAAAGGGAGCAAAAAGACTGAGCAGAAGGGTAAGGCTTGCTGATGAAGTTGTCAAGAAAGATTATGATTCTGATTATTATATTGAAAAGCAGCTGGTTCCAGCGATTATTCCATTTCTTAAACTTATTGGATATGACCAAATTGACCTTTTCCAGGGAAAAAAGCAGGTTAGGCTCGATGAGTTCGTATGATTTTTTTTGCTCTGCAAAAAATTTTTCCAGAAATCCATAAATTTAAATAAAAAAAGGGAATCTATTATAATATGAATATAGTATCTTTTGTTATAAGGATTATCATTTTTGTAATCTCGTCTCTTCCTTTGTATTTTGCAGTAAAGATACTTAAAGGAAAGACAAGTCTTCTAAAGACTGTGATTGTGAATTTCATTTCAGGGATTGTGATAAGTGCAGTTTACAGCCGGTTCAGATTTTTTGGAGGTCTGTTGTCTTTTTTTCTTCTTATATGGATCTACAGGGAAGTTTTCAGATTAAAGTGGTATAAGGCATTTTTTGCCTGGTTATTGCAGGGTATCATTGTAGCGGTTTTTTATACACTGCTCTTATTATTTGGATTGTTGTTTGGTTTAAGCTTGTTTGCAGGTGTTTTTTAATGCTGAATTTTTTTAAGAATGCTGACTGGAATACTCTTATTCCTGTTATTATTGACAAGATCATAGGAACAATACTGATTATTGTTATCGGATATTTTTTGGTAAGGTTTGTTAACAATTTACTTGTTAAATTATTAAAAAAGCCAAGAATTGACACCACATTAAAGACTTTTATTGAAAGCCTTGTATATTGGGGGATGTGGATAGTAATTCTTCTGATTCTCATGAGTTATATCGGAGTTGATATAGGACCTATTCTTGCAAGCCTTAGTGTTGCAGGTTTTATAACAGGATTTGCAATGAAAGATGTTCTTTCTAATCTTGCTGCTGGAATGATGATTCTTGGAAACAAACCATTTAAGGTTGGAGATTATATCAAATCAGGAGGAATTTCAGGAACTGTCAAAAAGATAGGGATTTCTTCAAGTGTACTAACTACTCCTGAAAACCAGAAAATAACAGTTCCGAATGCTGAACTCTGGGGAAATCCTATAACAAATTATTCAGCGTATAAAACAAGGAGAATTGATATAAAAATTGGTGTGTCTTATGAGGAGGATATTGATATGGTTATAAGGACTCTTGATGAGATTGTTAAGGAAAAAAAAGAGATTCTTAAAGAGCCTGAAGTTTCTTTTTTTGTTTCTGAGCTCGGGGATTATACAGTTAATATCGGATTGAGGTGCTGGACAAAAATTGATGATTACTGGGATATCCTCTATTTTTTGAATAAGAAAATCAAAGAAGTTTTTGAGAAGAAAAAGATCTCCATGCCTAATCCGACAATGGATATAAATATGAGAAAAGAATAATATTTTTTTTATATTTTCAGCTGACTTTCTTCTTACCGCAAAATATATATAACTCAATTATTATTCTGTTTAAGATATATGAGTAAAAAAAAAAAAGGGCCTGATTATAAAGTTGTTTCTGTACTTGATGTTAATGAACTCTTAAGTTTTGCAAAAGATAGGGTTAAATCTTTAGAAGAAGAGATAAAAGAAGAGAAAAGAGTTGAAGATGAGCTTAAGGAGTTTATTGATGAGGTTGAGAAGCATTCAGGCCATGAGATTCATTTTATCGGTCATGAAAAAAGGTTTGGTAAGCATCTTGTGAGATTTTTGTTTGAGAAAGGAGGGCTTTTAGAAGTGATCGTGGAAAAACCTGTTGCTATGAATGCACATTTTCTTGACAAAAAGGATGCAAAAAAATTTGTAAAGGGCTTAAAAAAAGCTCTTGACAAAAAGATTCCTGATCATCCTGTAAAAGATATGTTTATTGATTCAATTAGGGTTGAGGATGGTTTCAGAGAGGATATACTCACTGTTAACAAATGGGCAAAGATCCATAAGATTAGGCTAAAAACAGGTATTGTTATCACTCTAGTTGCAGTTGCAATTGCTTTTATGATTGAGCTTGCTAAAGAATTCTTTTTGGAAAAGACTCACCAGATAGTGCCTGCACATTCTGTTATTGTAACGATTGTAACTGCAGTTTTAATTGCTATATTTTATGAACCCCTGAAAAGAAAGATTGAATCGTTTGTGGGAAGATTTATGGATGTGTAATTACTTCATAAGTTCCTGCATGAGCCGGAGCTTTTCGATTTCAAGAGGCCAGGCAACAAGAGCCCTGTCAATCTTTTTTGTTGATATCTTTTCCTGCTCTTCAAGAAGGTCAAAATGATATTTTATTTTTGAGATGTTTGATGAATTGGTTTTGATTTCCAGGAGCCTGCAGATGTCACTGGGATGGATTGGCCAGTTTTTGTTTATCAGTTCATAAACTTCTAGTGTAAGCTTTTTTCCCCGCAACATAATGATTAAGAATTGATTTTTATATAAAAGTGTTTATTTTTTTCGTATGTTTTTCATCTTTGTCCATTTGTGGACAGTCAAGGAATCTGCTTCCTGGGTCTTTATTTCAATGGAGTTTAGAAACATATCAGAAATCGGGGAATCCGGAAGAAGCTGCTTAAGAGAATCCTTGAGTGATTCATGGAATTTTTCTGCTCTTTTTTCATGCACGAAATGTGCATTGAGTGCAACCGGCGGCTCCTGCATTATCTCAAAGAACCCGCCATTATCAAAGATGAATCTTTCATAGTATTTTTCTCCGATTATGTCTGTTCCCATGTACCAGACAGGCTCATCAAATTTATTCTCAAGAATGCCGATGAATTTTTCAAGCTCTTTTTTTGCCCGCTCCTGCTCTTTTATCTGTTCTGCAAGCTTTTCAATATCTTTGATGCTGAAAGGAAGAATCTCCCCAACGTCTAATGCTGCTACAAAGATGTGTTTTGATTTCATTTTTTTATGTGTTAGCTTGCTCCCTGGATATAAGAAAGTTCTTGAACCAAGAATTTTCCTTCATGAGGTAACCCAATTGCTTTTGTTGTGGGTTCATTATGATGTATATTATAAGCTAATGCATTCTTCTTTGCATCTTCATAAATTGTTGGATTTTGGGTGAAAACAGAAAATTCAAGAATACGATTATGAGGTGTATGGTCTGCCATTTTTTCTACACGTTCAAACGCAAAGTTTAAGTTCCCTTTTCTTACTCCTAATACAGCATAAAGACATTCCGAACCAGTCACTGCTTGGCTTGGGTTTTCAAGTAGGGTTGGCTCATTTAATTTGCCTCCCAATAATATACTTCCATTCCCGTTTGCAGATCTAATATAAGGATCAACATATATGTCCCAATATTTTTGAGTTACTTTTGGAACCTCTGTATCATAATCATCAACTGGACCAACTATTAATTCAGAGTAAGCTTTTGAAAGTTTTTCAATAGCTTCATCGTAAATTTCAGGATGAATTACTAGCTCCCGCATTCTTTTACAGACTCTTATTTGATATGCGGAACTTTCAACAACATCTTTAATTGCATCTTCCAAATTAACATTTTGGTCTATATATCCTAAACCTCCATGGGTAGTGAGCGGAACAACTTTTTCAGGTATATGTAGATGTTCTTTTATCATTTCAAAAAACTCATTAGTAAGTTTATCTTCAAGGGGTCCATAGACAATTCCTGTGATTGACTCAGGACTTCCCATAATTGGCATTCTTGCACTATGTTGAAACAATAAATTGCCCCATTCTCCTCTTCCTTCAGCTTTTCGGTCATAAGAAATTGTTTGGATTGGAGCACCGGCTTCTCTTAGATGTTCTGCTACTTGAGCACCAGAAAACGGTTCAGTACTGTCTAATTTCAAATTTACACTGTTTCCTGCACCTATTGCTTCAATTGTAACATAAGGCTGTGTTGCATAGCTTGTTGAGGAAGCTGCAACAGGGATAAAACCTAAACCTTTTACTAAATCTCTTTCAACAGCTTTATCACCAAACACAAGCCTCAAATAATCACCGTAGTTCTCTAACCAATCTGCAATCTCTAATCTTTCTCTTTTTATCCATTTTACAGGATTTAATCCTGCTTTTGCAACAAGAATATCAACAGAATCATCTTTTTTTAATGAAGCTCCTGCTTGCTGTAAAACTGAAATCCGTTCCTCTAACGACCTTTTTCCCCATTCTTTTGCTTGCTGCTTAGATATCCCAATTGCATCTAGGAAATCAAATTTACGTATGTTCGGCATAGAGCCAAGTATTTCATCAGATAAATAATCTTTTATTTCAAGAGAATTATCATCAGGTGTTAATGTTCTATCTCCAACATAATTAACTAATTGCATTTTTTTTTATCAAACATCACTTATACAAGTGTTACAATCATCTGAAATCTTAACCTCATAAGTACCATCGGTTTGGGGTTTGAAAAACTCACTTCTACAGATATCAAAAATTATTCCTCCATTTTTTGTTACCTTTGCATAATCACCGGGAGCGTACCTTATAATTGGCTGGCAGGATCTTCCGAGAACTGTAAAAGTGATATCCTCCCAGTCAGATGGAGCATCGCTGGGTTCTATTGAATTTACAATCCAGTATCCGGGTGGCATAGAAACATCACTATAAAACTCAACATTATCTTCTCTTGGCTCTTTAGGTAAAGGTTCTGCTCCAAATCCACCCCATGTTTGAACACTTCCATATGCATTAATTATTTGACCAACTCCTTTATCATATAGTTGATTTACTAAATTTTTTGGTATTGGTGCTCCACCAGTTATAATTGTTTTTTCATTTAAATAATCTCTAAAGATGTTTGTCCCATTTATTAAATCATTTTCATATAATTTTGTCAGAGTTCCAGCGGCACCTTTGGGTCCAATTGGTGCTGCAGCAATAATATCTGGTTTTACCTCTTTTATCTGTCCTAATAGACCATCTGTAGATCTTCCTTTAACAAAATGCCGATAAATTGGAACTACACCAATTCTTCTGGCTGCTTCTTCACATGCTGTTCCGAATGGATGTGACTCTCCCGGAACAAATAATAACATTTTATCTCCTGGTTTTGCACCTGTAGCTTTTCTTAATGCATGTCCAAACACTAAGTGCGTTACTTCGGAATCAATTTCAGAGAATCCAATATATGCAGGATCTCCTGTAGAACCGCCAGACATTTTTACCATCCAAGGGTTGTTATCTGTCCAGATACCAAGAGCACCTTCAGGAAAGTTATTTGGATCTCTTAGATGATCATTGGTCATGACAGGAAGCTTTTGCAAGTCTTCTCTTGTTGTTATTAAATCCAAATCTACTTCTCTGTATAATTCTTCAAAAAAAGGAGATGTTTGAACTGCATATTTTAAATTACCTGGAATTAAAGTATTTTCAACTTCTAAAATCTTTTGTGGATCTTCACTTAAATCATCTAATGCGTTCAAAATATCCTCTCTTCTTTGTGTTAATAAAGCTATATAATCTTTTGTATCAACAGGAAGAGAATCAAGTCCTATTTTCTCTAACAAAATATAATCTACAACATTTGGTGGTCTGTTTCCTTTTTGAAGCACATCATCAATTGAGTTCATTGTTTCCATTTATTTCACCTATATGATTTAATTTTTTTATTTCCCTCTTTTTCGAAAAAATCTAATCTTCAGTGATTAATTTATTTGAAAAAATCAATGAAGTAAATGTCAAATTCACATGACAGGTCAGTTGGTTTCCAAGATATCCTTGTTCTCCAAAAGTATAAAAACCAATAAAGGGTTTGTCTCCCATTTTTTGTTTGATATGTTTGACTTCGTCAGTAATTTTTTCTTTTAAAGCCATCTCTCTAAGACAACAATCAAAAAATAATGCAAATTCTGGATCTGCTCCTGCATATTTTGTCGCTTCATTGATAGCCTTGGAACTTGCTTCAATAATTGTTTTACGGGTCCCTTCTCCAATTGTAAGCGCGGAATTCTTTGGAATGCTTGTACCAACAATAATGTTTTTCCCCTGAACAGCATGAAAAACTGTGCTCTTAAACATATTTCTACCTTCTGCTACAAGGATTGGGTTTGTAAAATTTAATACCATACATTTTTGCATTCCCTCTGCAATCCATTCTGATAATTCTTCAATTGACATATTATATGCATTAGCCATGACTTCAGCAGCAGGTTTGTTATTTATTTTTTTTATTACTCTTCCTTCGGATTCAGTTACAAGAAAAGTTTTGTCAGAAGGTTTAAAACCATGTTGGGTACCAAAACCAAATTTAAGATGAGAAACAAAAGAAGTTATAACAACAGCTTCTTTGTAGGATTTCCCATTACAAAATTGATACACTTTTTCCATTCTCTGTATATCATCAGATGCTGATCCTCCAATAATAGGGATATTAATACCAACCTGTGATTTAATTATGTCTAATATATCTTCCTCGTTTCCAGGCTTTGATTTGAGGGGGCCTGCACAGATATTTATTATCCCATAAGGATTATATTTTATAAGTTCAGAAGGAGATTTTTTTTTCATAGCTGTAAATTGAATATAGGGATCAACATACTTATCAATTTTAACTTCTTTTAAAGCGGTTTTGAGAGCAGATTTAGTTGCTTTTTCGGGATTTTTATATATATTTTTCCCAACACCTGTTCCAAAATGAATAAACTCACTTTTAATAACCATCACAACACAAGATTCTTTTGAAAAACCATAATTACTTAATTCAGCTTCACTAGTGCAACCAACCCATTTACAGTTCGGATTCGATTTTTTTAATGCTTCGTCAATTCCTTTTACAAAATTATTGATGGATTTTTCATGATTAGCATATTTATTTCCATTACAAAATATTATTGCAAAATCAGGCCCTTCTTTTGCACCTTTTTTTGTGATTCCATCAATTGCCATATTAACTGCTTCCTGAGCAGCTTCATATGAATTATTTTTTGTACTTGATCCGGTCGCAGCAAAAATATTCTGGTTTTTTTTTATTTTTAATTTCATCTATCCACACCTCTTTTTTTTACAACAAACTGGCAGAACTCATCGCCTTTTGCATAACATCTCTGTTCCCTGCAGTCAATGTCTTCATCAAATAGATATGAAAAGATTCCTGAAAGGACAGCGCATGTGAGGTTGCAGACTGCTTTTCCTGATTCTTTGTTCTTGTTCAGATGGACATGCGCGATTGATGAGTTGAATAGATTGAGTTTTGCGGATTTGTTTTTGGAATCGACCTCTTTTATCTCAAGCCTTCCTAAGCCGTATAGATTGAATATGTCCTCAATATTTGCCATCAGCTCTTTTCTCTTTGATCCGAACTCATTGCAGAATTCATGAAAATCCTGCCTTGATATCTCTTTTATCTTATCATAAGAATTATTCTCAAGCTGCAAAAGATGGATTATCTCAGAAGAGAGGAGGATCTGTTTCCTGTTCAAGACTTCAATACTTCCATGATTCATGAAAAGCTTCCTCGTAAACAATAATTTTTTAACAAAACCCGATAACACTTTTTGTTTACCACTTTTAAACTTTTTAGTTAAATCTTGTTTAATCAAAATGTTTAATTATTGTAATTCCAGAAAGTCTGAATATATAAATATTTCGATGATTTTTTCAAATATGTATGAAAAAATCATAATAAATTTTAATGTATGTATTAAAAATTTTTTAATCTGCAAAGGCAGATTATAATATATGAAACTAACAGATAAAGGTTGAGAATAGGATGATTAACAGCCAGCGATAGCTGGCGAACGGGATGAGGAAATCCCCGACCTTTAGGTCGAATTAGTTCTAGAAAATTTTTTGAGCGGGCGAGCCCGCAATGTTATTGCGGGCACAGCCACGCTGTACTTTTACGCAAAGTAGCGTGAGCTATGCTTGCGGAGGCAAGCGAAATGATTGACACAACATTACGACGATATTCTCACAAAGTCGGATTGAATTTTTGGCACTTGGAGTGGTGCACCAAATACCGATATAAGATGATGAAGAAGTTGAAGAATAAAAATCTTGTGAGTGCATGCATTTTGAAAGTGGCGAAGAAACACAACATCAAAGTTCATGTTTTGTCAGTGATGCCAGATCATGTACATATGTTGGTTAGTTTGCCAAAGAGGATGAACGATAGTCAGGCTTTGACACTTTTGAAGGGTGGCTCATCATACCTGATATTTCGAAACAACGAAAAATTTTTGCTGCGCTATCCGAGACGACATTTTTGGTCAGCAGGTTCATGTGCGGTTACAGTCGGATACAATGATCTGGAATCAATGACCGAGTATATCATAAACCA
>WJJD01000113.1 GCA_014729915.1 Candidatus Woesearchaeota archaeon
TACAGGGTAATAGAAGACACAAAAGAACTGAATTCTGTTTCATTAACAACTGAATACATTTATGATTCAATGGACAGGCTTGTATCGAAAATCAGGAATGGACAATCAAGGGATTATTATTACAATAAACAAGGTAAAATCAAGAAAATACCTGATTTTGTAAGGGAAGCGAATTACAATGCATTCGGCTCAATATTAAACAAGACATACGACGATGATAATTCAGGAATATTTACAACAATAACACATTATACATATAATTCAGATAATAACAGATTAGAAAGAATCCATTCCCAGGATTACTTTGATGACGAAGTCATGGACTTAGAATACTCTTATGATCCTGTTGGAAACATCCTTTCAATCAACAATTCATTATCAGGAGTTAATCAGTTGTTAGATTATGACAACCTGAACAGGCTGACAGAAGCAATAATCGGTAGTGACAGATATGTTTATTCATTCAATGAATTAGGAAACATCATGAAGATTGTGAAGAATGATGAGAGCAAGAAGTTTGTATATAACGGGCAGCAGATTCATGCCCCTTCACAGATAATAGAAGGAAGTTCTGGAATTGAGATTTTTGTAACAGTAAGTAAATATGTTTTACACATTGTTCTTTGTTTTTTGACGGCAGTCTCGTAACCTCTTTAAATGCTTGTTTAAATGCTGAAGGTGAAAAAACGAAAGGTTTATATAGTAACTTCAAGTTACAATATAGTAACTTTGAGTTACAATGGTATCACTAACTGAAAAGGAAAGAGAAACATTATTAATTTTGTTTAAAGATTTAAAAACATATTATAATGCAAATTCTATGAGTAAATTGCTTAATATAACTCATGTTGGAGTTATGAAAATATTTAAGCGCTTTAAAGATGAAAATCTTGTAACTTCACAAAAAATTGGTAAATCAATAATATATAGCCTAAATTTTGAGAATAGCTATGTAAAACAGCTTATCTCATTTCTTCTTGCTGATGAAGTTAATGATAAATACAAAAGATGGCAAAAAGAATTTACTGAACTATATAAGGAAAATAGGATTGTCTTGTTATACGGTTCTATTATAAAAAACTATAAAACTGCAAGTGATATTGACCTGATGGTCGTAATGGAAAAGAGTGAATATGATGAAATATCAAAAACAATAAATAAAAAACAAAAAATTCTGCCAAAAAAAGTTCATCCAATATTATTAACTGAAACTGACCTGATTAACAATATAAAAGATGACAAAGACTCAGTTATAGATATAATTAAAAATGCAATTTGTTTATATGGACAAAATAAATATGTTGAGCTAATAAAAAATGCCCGCAACAAAACAATCTAAGCAAGTTGACTGGTACCTGAAAAAAGCACTAAAAGAGATTGAATAATGTAATAGATTAGGCAAGAAGCCAAAGCACAGAGGTCTAATAAAAGTTGAGCCAAGTGTTAAAAAAGCAGAACAGCACATTGATAAAGCACTCCATGATTTAGATGCATTAATATCAAACAAGGAAAATGGTTTTTACGACTGGTGCATTAATATTGGTTTTTATGTTATGTATCATTGCTTTTTAGCTATTGCAAGAAAATTTGGATATGAATCAGGTAATCAGACATGCACAATAGCATTAATTGAATGGCTAACACAGGAAGGTAAGATTAATATTGATGAAAAATACATTGAAGCTCTAAAATATGAGGAAGAAAAAGAAAAAAAAGAAGAAAAAGTTATTGAGATGAGGGAAGAGTATACTTATTCCATTAAAATATCTGTTGAAGAGCAAAAAATCAATGAACTTATTGATACCTGCAAAGAATTGATTGATATTACAAAAAACATTGTTTTAAATTAATAAAAAAACATCTCCCACATCCAAGACCGCGTTAGGGTTTCTAAGGAATTGACTTGAGTCTTGAACTTGTTGCTGTATTAATCTGTAAAAGTGATTTGAAACCTATTCTTTTCTTCAATTACTTTGTTATTATTGTTCTTCATCTCTGCATTAAAACACCGTTTAACCGTCCTTAAACTTGTTTTAACGTGAAATTTTTAAGCAGTAAGTAAATATGTTTTATACATTGTTCTCTGTTTTTTGACGGCAGTCTCGTTACTTCTTTAAACGCTTGTTCAAATGTTAATGATTTAATCATAAAAACTGTGTTTTATTTTGTAATACTTAAATGGTGGAGAAACAAGATGGTATTTGCGTTTGGAGAAAGGTATATATTTATTTAGAAGAATCAGATGATTTCTTTATTTTCTTTCCTTTTTTAATCTCTTTAAGCTTTTCAATTAACTTTTTCTTTTCAGGATTAGATAACATAATTATTTTAGATTTAATTTTGCTTATAAAATCTTTTGCATCTTTTAGTAGAGCTTCAGCATCTTCAGAAGTGGCAGAGAAATCTGCATAATACTGCTTGTCAATTCTTTCTTTTTTTGCATAATGCAATTTTTTTGACAAATCTTTTTCTCCAATAAGTTTCAGGATCATAATTGCAGCAGTATGATTTTCACATTTCACAGTATATTTGTAAAGCATTGCTAAAGTAATATGGTACATTGCATAGTAAGACATACTAACAGATGTTTCATAGAGCATATTATTAAACAAAAGTTCTGCTGATTTCAAAGAAGTGTCAGATTTCTCAATATAAGATTCAACTAAATTTCCTGTCTCCTTAACAATTTGAATTTTATTTTCACGCATTAAGGTTTTGATAAATTTTTTCATAAATGAAATTTCCTCCTTTAAGAATAATATGATGTTTAATAATTTCTCTAATTACATAATTGTTATAGTCGATAGATTTAAATATTTTGGGATTTATTTCAATATTATATTTCTTTCCCAGATCTGATATTTTTGATTTAATAATTTTTCCTTCATTAATCAATAAATCAAGATCTGATTTTTTTTTTTCTAGGCTTTTAGCAAAACTTCCAAAAATTATTACATCAGAACAATTTACTGACAATTTGAAAATATCAGTAAAAAGTGCAATCTTATCTCTGTGTTTTTCTAAAAATTGAATTGTTCTATAATTTTCAGCTAATTTAATTAAATAATAACTATATAATCTCTTTGGCAAAAAAAAATATTTATTTTTTCCCTCAGTGTATGAGTCAACAATATTGTTTTTTATTAATAGATTAAAATTCCTTAATATTGTAGAAGGAATTTCATTAATTTCTCCAGAGAGTTCTCTTAAATAGTATTTTCTGAAAATTAGTTTTGATAGTATTTTTAACTGAATATTGTTTAAATTTTGCAACATATGTTGTATAAATGCAACAATGATATTTAAATTTTATGTTTTTTAATTTCATGGTACGTAAATTATAGATTTATTAATTAAAAATTTATTCTCTTAATTATAATAATGAGATTTAAAATTTCTAAGAAAACCGCCAAGTATTCTGTTAGACTTATTGTCAAGGAAAATTGGCAAGAATTTTTTTATAAGCATCTTATCGAAGATTATCAAAAAAAAGAGATTGAAAAAATGCTAAACTGTTCAAAATCAAGCTGTAACCCAAGGATATGTTCTTCCTGTGGCAAAAGATATACTGATAATTGGTCAAAAAAATTAGTACATTTTCTTCATAAAACTCAGCATAAGCATATTGTTTTAACAGTTCCTTCAAATCTAAGATTTATTCTAGAGGACTTTGAAAAACCTCAATAAAAGATATAAATATTAATTATTTTTAAAAAATCAATGAATATTAAGCTAAATAAGCCATAATTTCACCTCTAAAACTGATAATTTTTCATTTTTTTCCAAAAAATTATATAGCTCACGCTATTTGTTTACTTTTTCCTTTAATATAGAGAACTTTGAATTATCTATAAATTGATCTCTATTTTCAGATGTTTATAGAGAATAATTCAAACTTCTTCTTAAAGA
>WJJD01000114.1 GCA_014729915.1 Candidatus Woesearchaeota archaeon
CCTTGATGTATTTCCTTAAAGGCTCACTGTGTTCGCAGGATTGGAGAGAATTCCCTAAAAAATAGTCTCCCTGCGGTCGGATTGATTGGAAACTTAAATTTAACTTCCGTAAAGTAAAATAGACGAGAGCTCCTCTATTTCTATTTGTTGTTAAAAAAAGGCAATATAGACGAGAGCGACAAATATTTTTAAAAAAATGTAAACACCTCTAATTTATAGATGAAACATTTATATATAAGTACTAACCTCTATAATTATATGTATTTGAGAAAAAAGGTAGATAAAGGTAAGATTGCTTACCAAATAGCTGAATCTTATAGAGAAGGAGGTAAAGTCAAAACACGAATAATAAAACACCTGGGACCAATAGAAAAATTACTTGATATGGTAGCAATGAAAAAAATATCAATCAAAATTAAAAATACATATAACTATGAATTTGGAGCATCCTTTATTTTAAATGAGATTTGCAATGAATTGAATATAGAAAAACATGTAGATAAATATGTGAAAAAACAGGCAGAAATTACAAATATTGGAAAAGCAATAAAGTTTGCATCTATACACAAATGCATAAATCAGCAAGGATTTAATGATATTGAAAGCTGGATAGATTCAACTTCATTGCAATTTATAGAATCTATAGAACCAAAAATACTAAAAAAACAGAATTTTAACACCTGGCTAAATAATTTTGATAAAAAAACAGTTGATAATATTCAGACAGCTACAACTGAATCAGTTATTGAGAAATATAAGCCAGATTTAAGTAGAATTATAATTGACTTTACAAGTGTTGATACTTACCAGAAACCAAGAGAAGATAGAGATCAGATTGCAAATTGGGGTAAATCAAAAAAATACAAGAAATTCACATTTAAAATAAATTATGCCCTGGTATGCAGTAATGATGGAATTCCATTACATCATAGCATTTATTCAGGTAACATTAATGATCCAACTTATTTTAAAATATTTTCTAAACAGGTTTTGAAAAAATATGAATCCTTTTTCAAACAAAAACATAACTTAATATTTGTATTTGACAAAGGCATGAATTCTGAAGAAGGAATATTAGGGATAGCCAAAGATTACAAATTTGTGGCTGGATTAAAGAAAAGCGAGTGTAAAAATATCAGTAAGGATATAAGCAAATATAAATGCATTAGTAAAGATGAAAATGGACATGAAATAAGATGCTTAGAGTTTAGTAAAACAAAATTTAAAAAAAAGTTCAGGGGAATAGCTGTATACCATGAAAAAACTGCAAAACTTATTGAGCATCAATATAAAGACAAGATTAAGAAAGTAAGAAAAAAACTTAAAATTATCAAATCAAAGCTCAATAAACCTAAATGGAATGATAAAGAGATTGTTGAAAACAGGATTAATAATCTCCTTGAAAAATTTAATGTAACTGATTTATTTGACATTAAAATCACAGAAAAAGAGTCTCAACTCTATATTAAAAAATCTACTCTTTTAAAAGAAAAGTTAGAAGAACATAAAAAAGAATGGGCTGTTGCTTTTCTTTTCACCAATCTAAAAAAAACTTCTTTTAAAAAAATTGTTGACATCTATTTCAGGGAAAAAAATACTGTTGAAGATTGTAATAAATTGTTAAAAAATGTGGACTTCTGTAGAATCGGTCCTGTTAGGTGCTACATTAATGAACACATAAGAGCGCATTTTTTGAGATGCACTATTGCCTTAACTATTGGTAGAATCTTAGCAAGGATTGTTAATAAGAAAATTAAACAAAACTGGAGAACTGATAAAATCATCACTAAATTGAAAAATTTACATATTGTTAATCTAAATATTCAACCTTTTAATATAAAAGATCTTGTCCTTTCCAATTATCCAAAACATAAACAATTGTATGATGTACTCAATATTAATAGAAAATTCAAAAAGGTCAAAAAAAAATTTTAGTCTAATTTTTAAAAATAGGTGCCTACATAAATGTATTTAATTTTTTATTTCTATGTTTTATCGTCTTATATCCAAAATAATATATATTCTAGACTATATAGCTATTTTACATTTCGGCAATTAAAATCAATACCTTGATTTTTCTTCAAATTTTACTTCAATCCTCTGTTACCAGCGGAACAAACCTGAACTGGCCAAGGGATTCTTCTTCAAATCCATGGTTTGTTTTTTTTAGACGTATCATTTCCTGTCCGAACCCGGCATTTACCGGCGCAAGAAGAATTCCGCCTTGCTTAAGCTGATCTTTGAGTGCTTCAGGAATCTTTGGGCAGGCAGCTGTTACAATGATCCTGTCATAAAGGGACTGTTTTTTATAGCCTTTTGATCCGTCCCCTTTTACAACCCAGATATTTTCTATACCTTCTTTTCTTATATTTTTTCTTGCAAATTCCACAAGCTCAGGGATCCTCTCAATTGAAATTATTTTTCCTTCCTTTCCAACAACATTCGACATAACTGCTGCATTGTATCCTGAGCCTCCACCTATTTCTAAAACCTTATGAGCCTTTTTTAATCTAAGCTCCTGGATCATATATGCTACTGTATAAGGCTGTGAGATTGTCTGGTCGTAACCTATTGGAAGCGGATAATTCCCATAAGCCTGTGAATCATCAGTTTTTCTTATGAATTTTTCTCTTGGTGTTTTTTCTATAGCTTCCAGCACTTTCTTATCTTTAATTCCCATCATTCTAATCTCAGCCAAAAGCTTTTCCTTAGTCATCATGTTTTTTCTTTGTTTCCTTTTTTATTCGGTTATCAAATATTTTTTTACCATATATGCTGGATTATAACTTTTTTTAGCTTTTCTTATTCCGGGAATTCCAAGATCCTGCTCTCTGTTAAGATATCTGAACTTTTCAGGGATAAATTTTGCAAATTCTCTTAAGAGATATTGATATATTCCTGTATATTCTGTGTTTCCTTTCTCAAAATGCTCAACATAAGTATCATCATTAAGCCTTTCACCGATGGCAAATCCCTGTATCTCATTATCAACTCTAATGCAAATTCCTGAAATATTAAGTTGATCTATGTTTTTTAGTGTTTGAATAATTGCTCTGTTCTCTGATAAAAGTCCTTCATTCTCCTGACAGTTTCTTATATCACACCATCTTCTCTGCAAATGAAAAAATTCTTCAACTGTATGTTTGGAAAGTGCACATACATCAGGATTATTTTTTTCAAACTGGTTTATGAGGTTGCGTTTTTCTTCATAATCACTTCCCTTTAGCTCCCTTAGTTTTTTGATTTCATATACATAATCATTCATATCTCTTTGCTCTTCAACTGAAAAATCATCAATTAGTTTGTGTGCAGTTTTTTCATCAATTCTTACAAACTTAATCTTTTTATTTTTCTCAAATATTTCCCTTATTATTTTCTCAGGTTCTTTTCCGACAGGCGGATAAAATTTGTTTTTTGATCGTATTATCAGATGATGCTTAAATTCAGCATGTTCAAATTCATATCTGTGTCTCCAGGCAAAAAGGTTGGTAAATGTTAATTCAGAGATTTTTGGTGGAAATTTTTCAAGATAGCCTGTTACAAGATCC
>WJJD01000115.1 GCA_014729915.1 Candidatus Woesearchaeota archaeon
AAAAAACAGGAGGATAAGATAATTATCCCTGTAAAAAAAATTTCAAAAAAAATAAAAAGTAAAATAAAAAGTAAATTTCCTGGGTCTGAATTTATTAAAGCTGATTTTAAAAAAAGAGACATAAAAAAAACCTACAAAGACATTCTTATAAATAAAATCGACAAGAAAAACTTAAATTGTTTGCCCTCTTCATATGATATTATAGGAGATATAATTATCATTAAGATCCCTGAAACTGTCAAATCCTACAAAAAAGAGATCGGAAATGCTCTTCTTAAAACACACAAGAATATCAATACAGTATTAGAAAAATCAGACATACACAAAGGAGAATTCAGGACACAGGACCTGGATCATTTGGCAGGAGAAAAAAAGAAAGAGACACTATATAAAGAAAACAATGCTGTCTTTAAACTAGATGTAGAAAAGGTATATTTTTCAGTAAGACTCGCATCAGAAAGAAAAAGAATATACAAACAAGTAAAACCAGGAGAAAATATTCTTGTAATGTTTTCTGGTATTGCTGTTTACCCTATTGTCATATCTAAAAATTCAAACGCTGAATCAATTACAGCTATTGAAAAAAACCCTGCAGCTCAAGAATATGCAGAAAAAAATCTTAAACTGAACAGAACAAAAAATATCAAATTATACTTAGGAGATGTGAGAGATGTTATTCCGGAATTAGATAAAAAATTTGACAGGATATTGATGCCTCTTCCAAAAACAGGAGAGAATTTTTTAGATCTTGCTTTATCTGTCTCAAAAAAAGGAACAATCATACATTTCTATGATTTTGAGCATGAGACTGAATTTGATAAAGGAAAGCAAAAAGTAAAAGAAGCCTGCAAAGAATCAGGAATCAATTGTAAAATAATTGATCTTGTAGCATGCGGACAGTATGCTCCCGGAAAATACAGGATTTGTATTGATTTTAAAATTATCTAAAAAAAAGTGTGCATGCTCGGCAGTTACTCACGCAGGTCATCGCTTTTCAGCTACCTTGGTGTTCACTTCACTCATTGCATGCACAACATATGATAATATCTATTTATTTTTAAAAGTATACTTATATGGGATGTCTCTCTAAAAAAATTTCTCCCGAAAATTCATATCATTGGAAAAATAACGTAAAACAAGCAAAATGAATTTCTGTTCCGCAGAAATTCATTACCCGAACATTTTAAGGTACTCTTTTCCCTCTTGAGTCTTTTTTTGTCCTTTTACTTTTTCAATAGCTTTTAGAAAATCTTTTTTGTTTGTTTCGTATCTTTGGTTTCGGATAGCAAAATAACCTGCTTCTGTACAGACTGCTTTTATATCCGCACCTGATAAATCCTGCATGAGTTTATACAATTTCTCATAATCAATATCTCCAGCAAGCCTCATATTTCTCGTATGAATCTTAAAAATCTCAATAATTCCCTGATTATCAGGAAGAGGTACATTAATCAGCCGATCAAGCCTTCCGGGTCTTACAACAGCCGGATCTAAAAGATCTTTTCTATTGGTGCAGCCAATAATTTTAACATTATCCAACCCGTTAAAACCGTCTATTTCAGCAAGAAGCTGCATAAAGGTTCTCTGCACTTCCCTTTCTCCTGAAGTTCCGACATCAATTCTTCTTGCAGCAAGTGCATCAATCTCATCAATAAATACAATCGATGGTGCTTTTTCTCTTGCAAGATGAAATATCTCTTTTACTAGTTTTGCCCCCTCTCCAATAAACTTCTGGACAAGTTCTGAACCCACAATTTCAATAAAGGTTGAATCAGTTGAATTAGCAACTGCTTTTGCAAGAAGTGTCTTTCCTGTTCCAGGAGGTCCGTATAAAAGAATTCCTGTTGGGGGATTTATCCCGACTTTTTTAAAAAGATCTGGTCTTTTTAAGGGAAGCTCAACAACTTCTTTAATCTCATTTTTCTGCATATCTAGCCCCCCAATCTCATTCCATGAAAGAGTAGGTCTCTCTATTATCAAGAATTTTTCTACATTAAAACTCTTAGCAGTTTTAAATTTCCTTACAACATTCAAATTTTTCTGGTCTACAAGAACAGTATCCCCCGGATTTATCCTTGTGCAACTCTGAGAAATAAAAACAAAAAACTGGTTCCCGTTGGGAAGTCTTATAACAGCATTATTGTTATAGACATCTTTTACCTCGCACATCATCAAAGGCGGTGTCTTTAATCTATCAACATCGTTTTTCAGCTGGCTGATGGTTTCTTTTAGAAGTCTGTTTTCTTCTTCCAGATCACTCATATCTGAAGTATATGTAAACATGATGTTTGTTAAATCCTTCATATTTCTGTCATTTGCGGTCATGCTTAAAAAAATTAGAATAACCAAAAATTAATAAAGATTTTGGAAGACTATAGAAGAAATTCGTGGAGAAAATGTTCAAACAACAAACTTTCCATCCTTAATAATCCATCTTTGTTTTCCAGGAGAAGATTCGTCTTTGGATATATCTATTCCGTAGATGTCCAGTTTCTGCCTTGGTGAATCAATCACAATATCAATGTGATATTCTGTTGCCTTATCCGGCTCAAATCCTGAACCTAATGCAATATGGATCATGTTGGCTATCTTTTCATTTACTATAAGATAATTGCATAATTTCGCTTTCGGATTTGTGTTTACTGCAAACTCTCCTATATTATTAAAATTCTTTTTTTTTAAATTGATTATTTTTTCAGGAACACTCTTATTTTCTTCCTGTTCAATTATTTTTTGCCAGGATTCCTGTTTTTTTTCTCTTAATTTATCTACTATCTTTCTTGGACCAGAAAGGATCTCATAACTGTTCTTTTTTGCATTGATAACCAGAGGTTCTTCGTAAAAAAGCCTGTAGGAATTGTCAAGCTGGATTACAACATCACCAACAATTTTTCCCTTAAGATATTCCGGAGTAGTAAAAGCTTCTCCTCCGGGAATGTTTGCCATCATACCAAAGCTCTTTCCCTGTTTTTTATAAATAGGCGCTTCAAGAAATCTTGCATCACTGTCGCTTCCTTTTACTTCCCTTTTTGTACCATCCTTCTTGACAAGACCGACTTCAAAATCACAGCCATTCTCAATATTTGATTTTACAATAATCTTGTCAGATGCCTGCATTATATCTATTATCTGTTTATTTCTTTTTCTCATCTCATGATAATCAATCAATACAGAATTAATAAATATATCAATCGGAACAGTTGAAGTGAATCCTATTCTTGACTTTGGTTTTCGAAAATCCTCATGTGATTGCGGATACCAGGAAAATTTATACATCATTCCTGCAGGAGAGTTCCACCTGCTTTTTTTATTAGGTGTAGGATATCCTATGCTCTCACCAAAAATATGCCTTCCCGGATATCCTTTTCCCCTTATACCAAATATTGCATTATTTGGTTTTATCCTTTTTAAATTCAGCAACCCTGATAATTTTTTATATGCCTTAAAAACCGGCTCATCAATATTTTTTGAAAGCTCACAACCAAGCAATGCTGCAGAAAGCTCTGATACTCTTTCAGGAAACTCAAGCATCGATTCTCTGTTTGTCTGTGAAAAGATTGTTAAAAGTTTATATTTATATAAAACATTTTTTATCACTGATAGAGCTATCTGGTAAGAATCAAGCACATCTTCTAACGGATTATCTGAAAAACTATCCTGCTTAACAAGGACAAAGCTTATTCCCACTCTCTCTTTTTTTTTTAGAGCAAGCACATTTTTTATTATTAATTTTGCGGTTTTCTCCAATTTTTCCCATTTATAGGGAGCAAACCAATCTTTTGAATAATCAAGAGAGATGCTTCCCTCAAAACCATCAGTTTCAGGAGTCAAAATCAGTTCAGGTCTTTTTAGATAATAAGAAAATCTACTTTTGGTTTTCTTATCAACAATCTTTAAAAACTCTTGAAGTGCGTTTGTCTTATCGTTGACAACATTCTTTATAAGATCATCATAGGTCTCCCAGACATCAAATAAAACATTTTCTTCTTTTTTATCCTTAAATACAACGTTCATGTCTTTTCCAAGTTCATGGACAGCTCTTGATAAAGGAGCAATAGAGAGAAACGCATCTTCATTAAATAATCCATAGACATAGAGATTCTCAAAACTTATCTTGTCTAATTTTTTCTTATAATACTTAACTGCTTTATTAAACTCGGTTGTGTTGTATTTCATTTTATGATTGTTAATAAGGATGATTTTAAAAAGATTATTGGTATTTTCTAAAACCCAACAACAAAGAGTCTCTTATCGCTCTTAGTCAGTCGTTTTACTTTATCATCCAGAAGAACTGTATCCTCAATTCTTATTCCGAACCTGTTTTCAAAATAAAGGCCGGGCTCAATTGTAATAACAGAATTCTTATGAAAAACATCATCACTCTCCGGTCCGATATTTGGTTTTTCATGTATCTCAAGCCCAACTCCATGTCCTAAGCCGTGGATGAATTTTTCAAAATATTTTCCAAACTCATCTGCTGCAAACTCAAATAAGTCACTGCACTTCATCTCCGAATTTATTTTCTCCAAACATTTTTCCTGTACACTCAAAACAAGATCATACATCTCAATTTCTTTTTTTGAAGGTTTTCCAAGATAGATCGTTCTTGTCATGTCAGCATGATATCCCTTATACTTTGCTCCAAAATCCATTATCAAAAAACCTTTTTTTAATCTCTGAAGCTTATCATAATGCGGAACAGAAGAGTTTTTTCCTGATGCTGCTATAGGAGGAAATGATATGTCTGCATTTTGTTTTTTGATCTCAATCTCAATAAAGTTCTTTATTTCAATTTCCTTATGGAAATTGAAATTGGCAAGCATTCTTGAAAACACATCATCTGTTATTTTACATGCTTTTTTTAGATATTTCAATTCAAGTTCTGATTTTTTTATCCTGATATCTTTGCAGATTTGCGATAAGTCTTCATATTTTCCCTTTAGCTGTTTTTTTAATTTTTCATATACAAGAAGGTTGAAATTTTCCTTATCAATTCCTATTGAATCAGTTTTGATTTTTTTTTTATCTAAAATTTCTGAAAGATATTCAAAAGATTGTTTTGCTTTTTCAAATTTAAAAGTTTTTAAATTTGAATTCTTTGCTTTTTCATAATCTCTTGTATTTGTCAACAAAAATTCTTTTGATTCTTTCGGGATAACAAGTATTCCTGATACATTAGTTCTTTTTGTAAAATAAAGAAAATTCGGATTCGGATGCTGATCTTTGTTTACAAATAAAGCTAAATCTGTATTAAGTCTTTTCTTAAGAGATTTAATTCTTGGATTCATTTTACAGGAGATACGGACTCATACAACGAAATAAGTCCTTTTTTCAATGTTTTTTTATCTGTTACTCTGTCATGGATGCTAGGTCTTAAGACCCATTTCTCATTTTGTTCCGGATTAGAAAAAATGATTCTCAATGATCTGTTTTTAAGGAAGTTTTTCCATTTCTTATAAACAAAAATAACATTCTTTTTTTTATTTTCACATACTATAATAGTGTTTTTTTTTTTAACCTTATCAAATATAGCTTCATCAAGATGCTCTTTTATAATATATCTCTCCTCCCTGTCAGAATAAAAGCAGTCTATAGAATCTTTTTTTACTTCGAGTTTGTCAAGTTCTTTTTTAATTAAGTCTCTGTTTTTAATAAAAATTGAGGTCCAGGTTTTCAGATCCATTTTTCAACATATTCATTCATTTCAAAATATTTATAGGTCAGATGAGGAAGAGAAAAGCTTAAAACATAGATTGTTCCCAGAACCACAGCATTGTGTGTTCTTCCTATCGGAAGCGCTGCAGAAATTATATTTGCCAATTTTAGACTGTAGTAAATTGTTATTATTGATATAGAGGGCAAAAAAAGCCATGCTAAAATATAATGATGATGAAAAAAATATTCAATCTCCCGGACAAAGATATCTATCAAAAATCCAAAGCTTAACCCGAAAAAAACAAGGCAGACTGAAACAAATATTGTAGGCATTGTCAGATATACAGGAATCATTGAAAAAGAAACAACAAAATTTATTACAAGTGAAATAAGAAGAGCAAGCCATGATTGAAGTTTGTCAAATTTAACCAGCAGCGGGTGATTATTGTCTTTTGCTCTCTCAAGTGTTTTTATTGCATGAGAAACATGATGATTTTCCCATCCTTTTTTTTGTAGTTTTTTTTTTATGATATGGTGTTTCATGGTTTTAAGCCGATTGTCTTAAGTACATAATCAAACATCGAATCTTCTTTTTCTATTGACTCAACATATTTTTCCCCAAGCAATGTTGCTGCTAGTTTCTTAAAGCCAACTGAAGAAGGAGAATCCGGATAGCTGTAGGTTACAGGACTCTTAAGATAAATAGACTGCCTTACTCTGTCATCATCAGGTATTAATGCTATAACATCATGCTCAAGGATGTATTCTATGTTTTCTTTTGCCATCTCAAAATCATCCTGTTTTACCTTGTTTACAATAACACCTCTGATTTTTTTATTATTTTTTTCACAGATTTTTATGGTTTTTAATGCATCTGCAACAGAAGCAAGGTCAGGTGTCGTAATTATGATGACCTCATCGCCTGCTCTAATGGCTCCTAAGGATTCCTGATTTAAACCTGCTGCACTGTCAATTATTATAATATCTGCATGTCCGGTGAGCTTTAAGATATATTTATCAAGAAGATCAAAATCAATTTTTTCCTGATCTTTTAATGAAATGCTTGCAGGAACAACCTTAAGCCCGTTCCTGTGAAGATAAATTGAATCTGTTATTTCTTTTTCCCCTGAAACAACATCATGAAAACTTACAGGAATTTTGGATGAACCTAAATATATGCCCACATTCGGTGTTGTAAGATTTGCATCAATAAGAATAACATCCCTGCCGTAGCCGTTAAGAGCAGTTGCAAGATTAATCGCTGCAGTGGTTTTTCCGACCCCTCCTTTTCCTGAAGCAACAACTAAAAATTTAGTCATTTTTTATGATTAATTCATGGACAAAATCAATAAATTTTCTTATAGAATCAAACATCTCAGAAACTATATCAATATTTATCTTAACAATATCACCGTCAACAATTGAAGTCATTGTAACGTGTCTTCTGTATTCATTGCTTTTCTCATAATTGCTTCTTATCAGTTTTCTTAATTTTAAGTAACGATCAATGTTTTTCTGGATGATCTTTTGCTTGTAGATCTCTTTTACTTTCTGTGCTTTTACCAGCGGGATTTCAGGAATATTTTCAATCTTTTCCTGTTTTTCAGCTGCTTTTAACAGCGCATCTACTGCAAATTCATAAGAATTGATCATCCTTTTAAGAATGCTTATTAAAACATCCACTGTTCTTGTATACTTTAATGTAACATAGACAAGGTGGTCAATTCGCTTAAGTTCTTCGTTTGCTTTCTGAAAAGATTCTTTCATTTTTATCTATTATCGAACATATTTCATGTATAAATAATTTTGCTTTTTCGAGGTGAGTTTTCAAATCATCAACTGAAAGTGTCTTTAACCTGTAATTATCCGAACATATCACAAACTTATCCTTTCTTGAAAAAGTTAATGGCGATTTTTTATTCTCAGCAACAATCTCTTTAACTTCCAGCATAAAATTCAGGTAATTCCTGTTAATATCGTATCTTTTTATGCATTTTTTTTTAAAAATATTGAATTTGGATTCAAATGTATCTGAAAAAGCAGGGACTCTTTTGTATATTCTCTCATAATAGAGCAATGCACCCATGATATTAGTTATGCCAAGAAAAATATTTTCAATTACTGCAACCAAAAGTTTCGGATCCTCAACAAGAGGATAAGTCATGGTCAGCATATGATCAGCAACTGCAATGCATCTCAATGCCTTTTTTTTTAATTCCTGGTATTTTTCCATAAGTAAATATAAGCAGAGGAGATATTTAAAACTTTTTTACTTTATTCTTCTTTTAACGAGAGAATCGCTAGAGCCAGATCACCTTCTGATTCTTCAAGGGCACTGGCTGCTTTTTCTTTTGAACACCCTGCCTGATCCATTACTGTCTCAATATCTTCCTCAGAAAATTCCGGTTTTTCAGGTTCTATTGGTCTTCTTTTTTCTTCACCACTCACCTGATATGTCCATGTTCCCATCATGTTAACTTTTGATACTTCCGGGTTTCTTATGATTATATCTTCTTTTTTTGTCCTTATTATGACAGCAACAGCATCTTCTACACTCTGCTCTTTTATGCCCATCTTTTTCATGGCTTTTTTAAGCTGCCTGTTATTCATTCCCGGAAACATTTTATATCAGGTTTAGAATCCTTTGTCCGTATAGATGCAAAAGTGCAACAATCAGGATTACAATCACAGTAAGAATTATTACATGACCCGGCTGAAACTCGATTTTTGATTTATATTCATCAAAATATCTTGTTATTCCTGCTCCTGAAGAGGGCATGGATATCTTGTTTTTTCTTGCCATACCTACTTGGAAATCAAATTTTATTTAAAAAGTTTTTTGACAATACCCAAAAAACTTTTTAATTAGAAGAATATATCCCTTGTTAGGCGAGGGTTGGTGTAGCGAAACAGAAGCAACACGCAGCATCCCCTTGAGTATTTTTTGACAATTTTATCCTTAATCTAAAAAAATAATTGTTATTTTCGTGATCGATAGAGAACACCTTACTAACAAAGGGACAAAAAAGTGGCGATAGTAACTTAGTCTAAATTAATATCTTTTCCGTCTAAAACTAATGATTTAATAACCGCATTACCAAAATCATCTACCGCGATTTTTGAGAAGATTTTTCCTAAATTTCTTTCAATCTCTTTTCCTTTACCTTCAGGTACAAAATAACTTTCTATTCCGTATTCAACATTCAATTTATTGCTGTATGTACTTTTAACTGTTCCTTCGATAAAAATACCTTCTTTGGGCATGTTTTTGTCTATATTAGCAAGCGAACCAATTTTTTGGTCGTCTATATTTAGTAAAACATAAACCTTTTCATCTTCTTTAAAGTCAGAACCTTGGTAAGTCAGCGTATCTGTATTTATCGTGCTGATATCATATGTCAAGATAACATAATCTCCCCTAAATAAATCCCTTGGATCAACAGGTCTTGTTTTTAGTAATATTTCATCACCAGTTTGAAGAGTAAATTCTTTAAAGGCAATAAATCCTCCAATAATAACAATCCAAAAAATACCGATGATGATGAAAATCTTTTTTTTATCCATGGAGTTATGCATTAAGTTTTGTAATATCTTCTTTGATCTGTCTCCTTTTTCTTTCTATTGCGATTCCGCCAAGAACCAATATCAAACCCCCAACAATAAAGAATAGTGATCTATCCATTAAATCCCAGAAGAAATCAAAATATTTGGCAAGTATAAATACTGAAAGCCAAAAAATTCCAATGTTTACTATTTTGATATCTGATCTTTGATAACCAAGGTAAATCAAGAATAATGTTAATCCTGCAAAAAGCAAATTATAGATAACGGTATATACACTTGATTCAGAAGGAAAGAAAAAGAATAGCAATGTAAATCCAAGAAGCCCAAGCGCAATTCCATTTTCATATGAATTGGTTTTTGATTGTGAAGGATTAAATAACAAGTTAACAACCAATCCGATAATCGAAAGAATTGAAAATAACACTATTCCAATCATTAGTTGAGAAGACATGTCTTCAAGCAGACTTGAGTTTCTAAACCAATAACTATCAATATAGCCAGAGAAAAATTTAAAGGTTAGTAAAAACAATGAAAGCATTGCTATTTTAATTCCAGCGATACGAAATATTCTTGCTATTTTAATCAGTTGTGGCTTAAGATAGTGTAGTCCACCGATGCTAAAAAGCAAAGTTCCAGCAGATAGATAAATAACAGGGAAAGAAAAAAATATATCTTTATCAAAGTGACCACCTCTAAAAATAAAAAAGCCTATCCAGATAAAAAACAGTAAAGACGAAAGGGCTGCAATGGGTTCTGATCTAAATGCGTAGACTAGTGGCAGTATTCCAATAAGCCAAATCAAGACCAACCAATGTGTATTAGCGTTGATCTGATAAATTTGTGCAATTAGAAAAATGCTTGCCCCGAAAAGCAAAGCTCCGAGAAAAAACAGAGAAACCCCAACTTTGGGCAGATTCTTTTTATCGTACTTAAATAGATAACCTAAATAATATGCTCCAAATGTGCTACCCAATAAAATCATAACTTTCATTAAATTGGGTATTCCTCTCCAGTTTGAAGCAACAAATAGAATTGCTCCGATACCAAGCAGAATTGCTCCAATTGTGGAAATTGCTACGATAAATTTATTTGACTTTTCTTCTTTACTTTTCTGATCTACATCAGCAAGCATTTTTTTTGCTTGTTCTTGGGTTATAGTTCCTGACTCAAGCCACTCTTGGATTTGTTTTTCGTTAGTCATAGTATTGTTATTAAGTATTTTAATTATAACATTTTATAAATTTTTCGAAAATCCGGAGGAATGTTCAATTTGATAATTAGTTTACACTTTTATAAATACAGAAAAGTTTCTATTTTTTTTTGGAGGTGTAATTTATGGGAAAATTAACAGAAAAAAAAGAAAATGGATTATACAACAATTTAGAATGGGAAGAAGTGCTAC
>WJJD01000116.1 GCA_014729915.1 Candidatus Woesearchaeota archaeon
CCTTCAATAGAGATTTTATCTCCTGTTTTCAGAGCCTCATCTGCCTTAATCACTGCGACGCTGATTTTAGGAAAAAAATGCGTTATTTTTCCAACAGGTTTTCTTTCTTCCATAATAGGTTCACCCCATAGACGATAAATAATGGAAATTATTTAAAGGTTTCTGTTTCCAACAAATAAGCCGTAACCTTTATAAAGCAAGAAAACATAGAAATAATCATGTTAACACGATTATTACAAAAAATAACATTCATGGGAACACTTGGATTAGCAGCCATAGCTCCAGAAGTAATCCCTGCATTTCCTGAAACAAAAGTATATGCACAGGAGCCAGTAGATTTAACAAATAAATATGAAGATAATGCATTTGATCAAAAAGTTGACCAGGAGATAGCAGAATTAAAGCAAAAAAAGGAAAAAACTCCTGAAGAATATATTTCTCTTCTATCACTAGCAAATGATTTCAGAAAAGACCAGCTGGTAAACCTGGCTATGGAAGCACAATTAAAATTGCCAGAAAAAACTCCTGAACAAAAATATGCAAAAGCAATAACTGCAAAACTTGCAGAAGAACAGGAAACAGCAAACACATTTCTGGAAGAGATATTAAACAGTAAAGAAGCGACTTCAAGACTAAAATCAAATGCAGTAACCTATTTATCTAATGAACAAACAAAAGAAACAGCAGAAAAAGCAATGAAACAAGATAGGACAAACATGGCTGCACACCTGCACTGGTTTTTGAAAGATTATAATGAATGTATGGAACTGAAAAAACAAGCTGAAGAAGAAATTATGTTTGATGAAGAAAGATTAGAATCAAAAAGAGAAGAAACCCTCAGGCAATATAACAAAACATTCCGGCAAGCAAAAACAAACCTGAATAATAGAAAACCTTCAGAAGATGTCTTAATCTATATCTTAAAAATACAGGAGTTAGCAATAAAGGGACTAAGCGCAATAAGTGGTAATACGGATTATTACGATTACAAGGACATTAAAAACATACCCAAAGACATGGAAAAAATAGACTCAATACATGAAGACAGAATAAGTATATTTCCTACTTCCTCATCTTACTTCCTCAGAGGAATGCATAACAAAGGCATTGGTACTACACGTCATGGAACATATTTGGACGACTGGCCTGATTCAGATTGGGGCGGCGACTATGACCGTAGAAGGTTAAAAAGATATGACCGGGCAATTGAAGCATTCAAGAACGCTGAAGACATAGAACAGGATGAAAAAAACAGAATAATCTGCAAATTCTACAGAGGCCGTGTACTGCTTAAAAGAGCCAGGAAAACTTCAGACAAAAGATGGGATAATGAACATAGGGGAAGATATCGCATAACCTCATTCCAAAGAAAAAAAGCAAAAGAATCTCTTGAATTGCTGGAAGAAGTACAACGGTCACACTATTGTACAGAACTTTTTAATGATCAACATGATGAGATCATAAAATATGTTTATGAACTAAAACAAAGACTTGACTAATAACTTCTGGCAAAATAGCACCATACTTTGGCTGGCTTGCCACAATGCGGACATTTTTCATCAATTTTCTTAGGAAGATTAAAAGGAATATTCAAAGTCTTTGCACCGCCGGTCTTTTCCTTAACCCAATCCTCACATTCTGTCTCAGCACACCAAGGAGCATAAACCATTTTCTTGTCCTTAATTGCCTTAATAAACTCAGCCCAATCCTTTGTCTCAACAGTATTCTCTTCAATAAACTTTTTAGCGTTTTCAAACAAATTAGATTGAATATAATCCAATAACTCAGCTAATTTTTCTTTAACTTCAGTATACTTAACAATAGATTTTTCACCAGTATCTCTTCGAACCATAACAACCTGCTGTTTTTCAATATCTTTAGGACCTATTTCAATTCGAACAGGAACTCCTTTCATTTCCCACTGATTAAATTTCCATCCAGGAGTATATTCCTCCCTGTCATCCAATTCAATATCAAAATCTTTTAATCGCTCTTTAATTCTATTCGCTTCTGCCAACACTTTATCTTTTTCCTTGTAAAAAATAGGAACAATAACTGCTTTCAAAGGAGCAACATTAGGAGGCAAAACCAATCCCTTGTCATCTCCATGCATCATAATCATAATACCAATAGTTCTAGTTGACAATCCCCAAGAATTCTGCCAGCCATATTGGGTTTTCTCATTCTCATCCAAGAACTTAATATCAAATGCTTTTGAAAAATTCTGACCCAAACAATGAGATGTTGCACCCTGAATTGCCTTTCCAAAAGGCAAGAAAGTCTCAACACTCGTAGTAAACAAAGCACCGGCAAATTTTTCTTTTTCAGATTTTCTTCCTTTCATCACAGGAACAGCATATAATTCCTCAAAAACCGTCTTGTACAAGTCCAAAATATCATAAACCTCATCTTCTGCTGATTTCTGAGTCGCATGAACAGTATGGCCTTCCTGCCACAAAAACTCTCTTGTTCTCAGGAAAGGAACAGGATTGTCAAACTCCCAGCGCACAACATTGCACCACTGATTAATCAACAAAGGCAAATCCCTGTAAGACCTAACCCACTTGGAATAAGACTCATACATAATAGTTTCAGAAGTCGGCCGAACAGCCAGCTTTTCATTTAACTTAGTATTACCTGCGTGAGTAACCCATGCAACTTCCGGAGAAAAACCTTCAACATGCTGAGATTCTTTTTTTAACAAAGTTTCTGGGATGAATAAGGGGAAATATGCATTTTTAACTCCTCTTTTCTTAAGTTCTATATCAAAAAATTTCTTAACATTCTCCCAAATCGAATAAGCCCATGGCCTGAAAACCATGCAGCCAGAAACAGAAGTGTATTCTATTAAATCTGCCTTTTGAATAACCTGAGTATACCACTCGCTGTGATTCTCAGATTTTTTAGCAGTAATTCCAATATCTTTTTCCTCAGCCATGATAAAAGAAGATTAGGATTATGATTTATAAATCTTGCTCTTATTTAGAGAATTTTTGAAGGTTCTTAAGAACTGCTCTTTCTGCTTTCTTTAATTCTTGCTTAACTTTAGCTCTTGATTTTTTTGCACAAACAATATTGCTCATTAAACCCCCTGTAAGATAAGTCATACCTTTTCGGGGACAGCATAATGCAGTTGATTTGTGTTTTTTAAATGCAATCAATTCCGGATACTCAGGCAAATGCGACTTAATAACTCTATCTCCTTTTTTAGCAGAAACAGTGAATCTTGCCCAGCTAAAATTTCCTTTATTAATCCTGTATGAACTGATATTCCCAAATGTATTCCTCGTTACTGATCTGAATTCTAATTCAGGCAAAGAAGGAAAACCTTTTTTCTTAGTAACTTCATGAAAATAAATCTTTTCCAGAGTAGTTCCCCCAATCCGCGGATTAATCTCTGAAAAATAAATCCTGCCTTTTTTATCAACAATAAAATCCAAACTAAAAAAACCTCTAAACCTTTTTTTGCCCAGGTGTTTTCCAATTCTTAAAGTATACTCTTCTATTTTGTGCTGCATTTTCCTGCTTAATTTAGAAGGATAAATACTCCCCTTATTTTTAGGACCGTCTAATAACTGATCCATAACTCCATTGAAAAAAATCTCATTTTCATTAGCAACAATCGCGCTTGTTGTCGGAGAATCTGTAAAACTAATATAATCTGAAATAATGTATTTCTTATTTTGTTTTTTAATATGCCTGTGCCGCATTATCTCATCTTTTGATTTAACAACTGCACAGCCCCTGCCTCCTGCCCCGTATAAAGCAGTAATGAATGCTTTTCTGTTTTTCCAATGCTTTTGATACAGCCGCAATAAATCCGTCTTGTTTTTAGCAAGAACCCATTTAGGAACAGGAATTCCCAATTTATCCGCCATTTTGTGCTGGAATAATTTATTATCATACTTTGCAAAAAGCCGAACTTGCGGGCCCAGGAATTTAATCTTCTTATTTTTTGCTAAGAAGGTTAGTTTTGGAGAATCCTTATATAACTGAACAAACAAATCTTTTTGATTCTTAAGAATATTTGAAACTAGTCTTCTGACATGAGTTGAATTAGCAACAGTTTTATAAAAAGTATCTGAAGATAAAGCAATATAAGAATTCATCTTATCATCAACTTTTGCTAATTTTTTATTCAAAACAACATAATTGCCTTTGAAATGACACGGCGGAAAATTAGGCAGGATATAAATAACTTCGGTATTTTTGTTATAATATTTTCTTAATGATTTCTTAAGAAATCGGCAAATGCCTAAATATTTTAGTCCTCCAAGATATAACATATACGACTTGTTCTTCTTTAGAGAAACATTGGAGTATACTAAGCTGTCTTTCATGATATCACTCTTTTTTAAACCCAAAAAATAAATAAATGGGACTACCCAGATTCGAACTGGGGTCCCCGGCTGTTTTTAGCACAAACCATGCTGCCCAAAGCCGGAAGGATAAGCCAAGCTACCCCATAGTCCCTTTTATCAAAGAATAAATACAAAGCGTATTTAAAGGTTTTTATTGAATCACAAAGACCAATACCGCGCTGCGTACGCTGCAGCAACATTACATTATTACGAGCTATCTACTATCGAACAAAGAATTGATAACTCCGCTAGGCGGCATTGGTCATTAAACTGCTTATTTATTCAGGCAAACGAGCTGCCCAGCGATATTGGTATCCTGAAAAAGTCCTTTTTCTTGCAATTAATCCCTGCTTAACCAGCTGATTAAATACCTTTGTCCAAACCCTATTTCTCTGCAACAAGAACTTATTCTCAACCCACTGATTCTTATACGTAAATTGAAACAAATGCTGAATATGATGCGAAATCTCTATCTCATCAGTACAATCAGGATCTTTCTCAGCCATGCAAATAGTTAAGCACAGGAAATATATAATATTTTTGATGACAAAATCAAATTAAGTGGGAAAAAAGAACAATAGCGCGCTACGTCTGATGAGCAAAACAAAGATTACTACGAGCTATGTTAACTCAAATATGTGTTTGATAACTGCGCTAGGCGCTATTGTTCCATAACACACATTACTTGACTTTGCCATTTTTAAGAAAGATTTATTAAGGTAAAGGTATCTGATAAATACGTGATATACAACAAAAGATTCACACTTAACCTAAAAGAAAAAAAAGGTGAAAAAATACTTGATCAAATTACAGACTTCTTTAAGCAAAAATTGAGTAAAAAACAATATCCATTAAGATACGCGATA
>WJJD01000117.1 GCA_014729915.1 Candidatus Woesearchaeota archaeon
AAGCTGTTTGGGTTCCGGAACAAGCATTATTGAGCAGGGCCGCCCCGGCTGCTCCGGCTGAAAATTTCATAAAATCTCGACGGGAGAAACTCATGTATCTCTCCTTTATTATTATTATTTTTTTCATAATATCTGAAATATTAAAATCATATTTCAGATACTATTTAACTTATTTAGTAAAAATGATTTATAAAATTTGTTTTTTCATTAAATTGACAAAATTTGGTCTTTTTTAATGAAAATTTAATGAAAAAATTTAATGTAATCATGGAAGGAGATTTTATCATTAAATGTTAGACTTTGTAAATTATAAAGCTAAAAAACTTATACCTAAAAAATTTTATGAACACTGGAACAAAATTTTACGACAGTATAAAAAAAATTGGGAAAATGAAGTTAAGAAAGAAGCTGAAAAATCTTACAGAGAAAGACTTTATGAACTGTATGGAAGAAATAAAGAAACTTTACAAGAATTCTATTATCCATATTTTTTTAATTTAGCTGATGGTTTAGATAAAGTATCAAAGAAAGATATGACAGTAGAAGAATGTTTAAATATATGTTCTGAACTAGTTCCAGAAGAAATAAAACATTTAAAAAAAATAAAATGTAAATATCCGTCATTTGAATTACAAATGAAGATTGCTAAAAAGGTAAAAAAACTACAGGAAAAACAAGAAATAACTAAAACCACTTTAGAAAGACTTTGGTCAAAATATGTTTATTGGTGGTAAAATCAAAAAAAATTAAATTTTTTTCAAAAAAATAGCCAAAATAGCCGAAAAACCGGATAAATTTATACTTATATATAGTAAGGGTTATTAGTTAATAAGAACCTAATTAAATTATTTATTAATTTATATTGATAAAAGTTAGTTATTCCGTTCTATCGGACTAACGTCCTCAAGAACGGAAACTATCCTACGGATAGTTACTACTGAGAAACTTTATCTAAAACCATTAAATAAATTAAATATAAGGTTTCAGATTAAGAACCGTACGCAAGTACGGTTTTTCAATGAGCGAAGCGAATTGAAAACATTCCATACTTTTATTAATACAATTTAACTTTAGAAAATTTTCTGAAATTAAAAAAGGTAAAATAACGCCAAAAGTCCGGTTTAAAAATAACTGATATCTCTAGGTCAATTTCATTTTATAGCAGGATATTCTTTAATTAGGGTATCCTGCTTTTTTTTTACAGTAAGTAATTTAATTTCCGGCAATTGCCGGAAATTTAAAAAAGAATATGATGATATGGAATTCAGTAAGTGACGCTTCAAAAAATTTTTTGAAGCGTGAATTAAAAAAAGTAAGGTCAAAACAAAGAAATTTTTATTTTGATGATATGGAATTCATTGCACAATAACCTGTCAGAAATTTTTCTGACAGGTTTAATAAAAAAATCAAAAGGTGGGCATCCTTATTACATCCATCCAAATTTACCAGAACCAACAGAATGGAATTTTTAAAAAATCCCTTATGATTACTAGAAAATATTCATTTTTTTCCTCTTATTATAATAGTGAGGGGTTAAGGATAAGGAAAGTTTAAATAAGGAGAAATTATAAATATGCAGGAAATACCACAGGAAAAAATCATTAAAAGGTTTATGAAAGAAAATGAAAATTTTCAGGAACTAGAAAATTTAATAGGTACAGAAAATGTCATTAAATTGATAAAGGTTTACAGTAAAAAAGATGTAAACCAAAGACATATTTATTTCCCTACAGTTTCATCTTTATGGAGAATCGGATTAATCATGTTAATTGAAAATGAAGACTTAACAGAAGAAAAAATTAAGGAAATAAGACAAGTATTTCCTTCTAAAAGTCTTTCAAAAAAGCAGATTAAAAAGATTAAGAAAACAGGGAAATACTGTTACAGGGAATAGTATTATTTTGTCTTAACCACTTTTCTTTAATATTTAAAATTGGGGCAAAGTTATAAGTTCTTTGCCCCTAAAATCATTATAGGAGATACTATGAAAAATAATTTGAATGAACATTTAGAGAACACAGTAAAAATAGTTGAAGGTGAAGAAAAAAAGCCATATTTAAAAATCGTAAAATTTCTATGGTCAATAGCAGGTAAAAAGAATAAAAATGACAGGATTTATCCTAAAGAAGTTTTAGAATCTGCAGTAAAAAAATTTAAAACTGAATTACCAGTTCTAGGACAAGTTGACCATCCAGAGTCAGGAAAAACTTTGTTAAATGCTGTATCACATGAAATATTTGAAGTATGGAATACTGGAAATAAATTCTATGCAAAAGCAGGATTATTGAAAACTACTGCAGGTAAAAATATTGCTGTTTTACTTAAACATGGAATTCAGATAGGTAGTTCAAGTAGGGGATTTGGAGATATTAATAAAGGTATAGTTGAAGAAGGTTTTTATCTAGAATCAATTGACTTTGTTTTAAGTCCTTCATTTGGATTTGAAACTGGATTACAGTTCGATGAAGATTTTAAAAATGAAATACTTTTGAATAAAGAATCAGGTAAAGATGATTTAACTATTCTTTGGGAATGTGGTGTTAAGAATCCAAATCAATTAAAGGAATTTCTGGAACGTGAACCTATTCATCATTTATCAGATCAAGAAAAAGATTTTTTATATCAAGCAGGTGCTACTACAGATATAGTTCAATGGCTAGATATGGGAAAAAGTGCAGAAGATTTTAGAAGACGACAAAGAAAGTCAAACCTTCATATGGACAAAAAATAATGCGATGTAAGTTTGAATTCAGGCCGGGTAGAAAATGTAAAGATAAAGCCCTACCTAATAAAAAATATTGTCTATTTCATGAATATCCAGAAGAAAGAACAAACATAATAAAAGCTATGGAGAATCCTGAAATATTTGGAAATTATTTCCAGAAAAAAGGATGGACTGCATGGAAGGCTATTTTAAAAGCGGTTTATAGAATTCAAATGATGGAAGGTGAAAAAGAAATATTTAGAAGACTTTCAGGAGGAAGGAATCTTCCGGAACATCATATTCAAACTTTGGTTTTAATATGTGGTAGACGTTCAGGAAAAAGCACCATTGCAAGTATGTTAACAATTTGGAATTCACTGTTTAAAACCCATGATGAAAATGAAGCCCAAGTCAATATGTTAATTGCATCAGATAGACAACAAGCGGAAGTAAACTTTCATTATTGTACTGAAATTTTAGAAAGTTCAGAAATTTTAAAATCACAGGTAGAAAACATTAAAAAAAATGAAATAGTTTTTAAAGGTAACACTCCTAATATCCGTATTCAAACAGCAAGTTTTAGGGGTGTTAGAGGCTGGGGTGTACCTGTTATTTGTTGTGAAGAAGTGGCTTTTTGGAGAGATTCTAAATCAGGTGCAAATCCAGCAAGTAGAATACTTGAAGCCCTACGTCCTACCCAAGCAAATATTAAGAATCCATTGTTAATGCTGATATCTTCACCTTGGAGGGCATCAGGTGTTTTATATGATTATTATGAAAATTACTACGGTAAAAATGATGAAACTACACTTGTAATTCAAGCCCCTACAGAAAAGTTAAATAATGAAATAAATCCTGCATTTATAGAACGTGAATATTCAAATGATAGAATTTCAGCTTTATCAGAATATGGTGCAGAATTTAGAACTGATATCAGTGATTTTATTGATTCAGAGTTATTAGAGTCCGTTACAGCAAAAAATATTATGAATAGACCTTATGACAAGGATAATAGATATTTTGCATTTGTGGATGTTTCAGGTGGTAGGAAAGACAGTTTCAGTTTAAGTATTTCTCATATAGAAAATAGTAAAGTTATTATTGATATAGGCCTAGAAATTCCTGCACCTGTAAAACCAAAAAAAGCTGTAAAACAAATTTGCGAAACATTAAAAGACTTTGGAATTTTAGAAGTAACAGGAGATAGATATTCAGGAGAATGGGCAAAAGATGAATTTGAAAATCATGGTGTAATGTATAAGGAAAGTCCTTGGGATAAAAGCAGGTTATATTTAGAATTCAGTGGGATAGCCCAAACAGGACAAGTAGAACTTTTAGATATCGAAAAGTTAAAGAATCAATTCAAAAGTTTAATCAGAAAACCTAGGACTGGTACACATGACAGCGTAGACCATCCAGAAGGTATGTATGACGATTTAGCAAATAGTGTAGCAGGAACGACTGTTATAACGTTTAAAGAACGTCCTATGAGTCAAAAAGAAGTAACAAGTAGATTACCAAGTAAAGGTTATAAAAAACCTATTACTAAAAACCAAACTGCACAGCAAGAATTCGATGATTTTATGAAAAAATCAGGCGGAAGAAGAATTATAAAAAGAAGGTAAATTTATAATGGAAGATAATTGTCAACATTGTTATACATGTGAAAAATGCTATACAGGACAAGATAATTGTGAAGCATGTTTTACATGTGAAAAATGTTTCAGTGGACAAGAAGGAAGTTCACCTGAAAAAGATATGTGTGAACATTGTTATACATGTGAAAAGTGTTATTCAGGACAAGATAATAATTGTAACACTTGTAATGTTTGTGAAAAGTGTTATTCAGGACAAGATAATTGTGAAGCATGTTTTACATGTGAATCATGTTATGTTTGTGAAAATTGTATAACAGACCAAAAGAGTAAATAATGGGCTGTTCTAGTTGTGAAAGTTGTAATACTTGCGAATTATGTAATGCTGTAAACTGTTCTCTATGTCAATCATGTGATGCATGTGAAGCGGCTTGTTATACAGGAGAATGTTCTACATGTGAATCATGTGATAGTTGTGAAGCAAGTTGTTATACTGGACAATGTGCAAGTTGTCAAGTATGTGATAGTTGTCAAACTGCATGTTATACTGGACAATGTTCAACATGTGAAACCTGTGATAGTTGTGAATCATCATGTTATTCTTCACAGTGTAATATCTGTGAAAACTGTAATACATGCGAAACCGCATGTTATACAGGTCAATGTTCAACATGTGAAACCTGTGATAGTTGTGAAGCATGTAATACAGAACAATGTGCTACATGTGAAACATGTGATTCTTGTCAATCAGCTTGTTACACAGAACAATGTGATACTTGTCAATCATGTGATAGTTGTCAAGAAGTATGCTATACAGGTCAATGTGGAACTTGTCAATCATGTGATACTTGTCAAACAGCTTGTTATACAGGTCAATGTTCTGTTTGTCAGGTATGCAATTCATGTGAAACCTGTGATAGTTGTGAAACTTTATGTTACACCTATCAAACTAGGTGTTTTGTATGTGAAACATGCGAATCTGCATGCTATACAGAACAATGTGATACTTGTCAAAGTTGTGATGGATGTCAGTACTGTAATACATGTGAAACAGCTTGTTATACAGGTCAATGTGCAACATGTGAAACATGTGATACATGTGAAACAGCTTGTTATACAGGACAATGTGTTTCCTGTCAGGACTGTAATACATGTGAAATATGTGTAATTTGTGAATCAGCGGTTATACCATAAAAAAGGAGAAAAATATTATGATTAAAACATACATTTTAAAAGTTGAATTTAAAGGAATGAATCCTGATAAGTTACAGGAACTTGAGGATGAAATTGAAAAAGAAATTTTTGAATCCGCAAGAAAAACAAAAGGACAACATAACAGTTATCCTGTAGTCATGGAAGTTAAATAATGAGATTAAATGAATCAGTAGAAAAATTTGAAAAAGTCAGAGAATCAGTAGAAAGAATTAAAACTGATTTGGAACGGATTAATAAAGAAGTTCAAAAATTAGAAGAAACTTTGAAAGAAAAAGTTTCTAATTTGATAGATGAAAAATTTGATAAGGAGATTTAAATAATGAGTATTCCATATAGTAAAGTAACATTTAAAAATGAGTCTGGAACTATTAAAAAAATTGACCTTGGAAATACAAGCCATCCAATTGGAGATAAGCAGGTTCAGGAAATAGACGTTCCTAATAACAGCTTGTATTCAAAATATGAAGAAGTAACCTTCAAAGAAGGTAATAAAACAAAAGCTAAACTGAAAAAGAACTGGAAACAGCCAGAAGATAATATTCCTGCAGGTTACGTAGTTTTAGAAGTAGTTAATAAGAATCCAAAGTATGAAAATGAAATTCTTTCACTTGGATTTGGTTCAGTAAAAGTTCCCTGTGGAACTGTAGAATTTATTAAGTGTCCGATTCATGCTTGGCCTGCTAAATATAAGAAAATTATCTTTAATCCACCTGTAAAAATACAAGTCCCAGATTACCTTACACCCGGTAGATTTGTAACAAAAGAAACCCATGATATCGAATATGAGATAAGACCTAAAAAAGAACTTGAACAAATAGAAGTCCATAAAAAAAAGATTAATAAGGAACGTTTGGGTATCTAAAGAAATATAGATAAAAATGAAATTGCCTAGAGATATCAGTTATTATAAACCTGAAAAAGGTTTTTCAAAAGCATTAAGGAATTACATAAAAGGATGTAATTCTATACTTAAACAAAGATGCATCTTTCCTATAAATGAAGGGGACTGGAAACTAAATCAATACAGAAAAAAGCTAAAAGTTAAAGAGATTGAAAGAGAAGAAATTGTTAATGATTTGATTCAGATATTTTTTGAGAATACAAATAAAAACATAAAAGGTTTACAAGTCCTAACAGATAAAAATAATGAAATAATAGGTAATGAGTACAGGTATGGTCAACAAGTAACAAAGTATTATTTTTCTAATAAATATAAAGAAGAAAAAATATATACAGTTAGCTTAAATCAGAAGATAGAAAAAGAATCAGATTTAACAATTGAAGATTTAAAATCAAGTCATATTTGGAATCCAGAAGATGAAATATTTCATATTGACTTTAAAACCTTTAAGGAAAAGTTATCAGAAAAAGGTTTTAAATTACCTGATAAAAAAATCAAAAGTATTATAAGGAAGGGACTTTTATTCTTTGCTCTAATTGAATGGAAAAAGAAAATGAAAGTCCAGAAACACTATATGATTAATTATCCTAAATCATGGAAACATAAAATGAAAAAAGCAGGTTTAAATATACCTATGGTAACTTATAAAGAATTATCAGATAAATATAATTTAAAACATTCAACATTACATGACTTTATTAATAAGAATAAAGGTAACAGTAATATAAACTTTGAACCTGTAAGACAATTATTGACTATCTAGTAATAACCTCTTTTTTATTTTTCGTTATGGATAAAGGGAAACTGTAAAAAGTTTCCCTTCTATCCTTTAACCTTAATCGAAATTACATAAAAATATGAAAGTCAAAATAAAACTGATTTATACCAGTAAAGACAGTAAAAAAACCTTAAAAATGACATATTTAGTCAATGTGAATTTATATCCTTAAATTTTGGATTTTTTTACTAAACTGTCAGAAATTTTTCAGACATTGAACCCTTCCATATATCCCTTAATATACCCTGATACAGCTTCATATATGCGTATATAACAAAAAAACTTTATTTATAAGGGTTATACCCTTCATTATATCTTTGAATCCATTACAGCCAATTATTGATATATACTTTTCGGAAAATTTTACGAAAAGTCATGATAATAATATACCATATATTATGAATCGTTATTTTTTTTCAGTAACTTACATATTTTTTCATTAAATTTCTTGTATTTTTCATTAAATTATGGTCTAATTGTACTGGATGAAACAAAAATATAAAGGATAAAAAATGACAAAAAAGAAATATCGCAAGAAACCATATGAAGGATGTATCAGGTATGGAAAAAACAAATATGGGGATGGTAATTTTTTTGATTTATCTGATGAAGAAGATGAAATTTTCCATAATATAATCCAGAAAGTTAAAGAAGAAAAACAAAATAAAACCAAACAAGAAATAGGTGAAATTTATCCAAAAGGTAAAGAACATTTTATACCGGGTGGATGGATAGATAAAGAAGGTAATTTCCATGACCATGAAGAAGAACTGTTAGAAGGTATAGTTACTAGTTTGGAAAAAGCTACAAAAGAAGAAAAAATTCTTAAAGACTGGAAAGAAAAAATGGAAGGAAAAAATAAATAATGAAATTAAAAAAAACTGGGAAGGATTACTGGTATAGTCCAATAGGTAAAATAAAAATGCGGAAGGGTAAAAAAAAGAATACTTTTTATATCATAGTCAAAGACCCTTATAAAGATAGATTTGTTGAAAAAGTAGCAGAAGGTGCTACTACAAAAGAGGAGGCATTTGAATATCTTAAAGATTATTATGATGAAATTTACGAATGTGAACCAGTAAAAAATGAATCAGGATTTCAAGCTAAATTCCTATCCAGAAAAAAGAATATAAAAGAATTCCTTATTCCTTTTTTAGCTATGGGACAGCGAAGTTCTGAAACTAATCATCAGTATTCTAATAGGTTGCTAATGATATCTGATTTTTTTGATAATAAACCTATAGCCAAAATAACTAGAACTGATATCCAGAAACTTATACAACATAAGCTAAACCAAGGGTGTACTGAATCAGCTGTTAAATATATTGTTCATGTATTAAAGTCCTTTATGAATCAGGCTAAAAAATCAGGAATAATTAGGGAAGTTCCAGAATTTCCTACAGTAAAATTAAATGGTACAGGACATAAAGATAGACCTTTAACTAAATCAGAAAAACCTATCTTTTTAAAACATTGTGAGCCCGAATGGTTTGAAGATATTGTTCTGTTTGCTATCCAGACAGGATTTAGAATAAACAATATACTTGATTTAGAATGGTCTGAAATAAATTTTAAAACAAATGAAGTTTCAGTTCCTCCAAAGAAAAATAAAAACCGGAAAAAACATACACTTCAAATGACTGATTCAGTTAGGAAGATGTTACAAAAAAGACAAAAGGAAAAACTGAATAAAAAGTATGTTTTCTGTGATGAAAAAGGAAGTCAGTTAACTTATGGACAAGTAAAATATCGTCATGAAGTTGCCAGAAAAAAAGCCGGATTTCCTGATTTGAGAATTCATGATTTACGGCATACTTTTGGCTATGATTTAGCGAATTCTGGTGCCGGTATAAGGGAAATAAAAAACATGATGTGTCATTCATCTTTAGAGATGACTATGCGATATGTCAAAAGAAATAAAGACATTGAAAAAACAGTACTAGAAGGAATTAATTTTGAATATAATTAATGAAAATTTAATGAAATTAACATGCTACAGTCAGGAATTATCATAATATCTGAAATATCTGCGGATTTCAATAAAAAAAGGGGCGTGTCCTTCAGGGACACGCCCCG
>WJJD01000016.1 GCA_014729915.1 Candidatus Woesearchaeota archaeon
AACAGATGCCGATAACCGGTCTGATGAAAAAGGAACAATAACAACAGTTGTTCTGGATTCTATCCAGCAGGATTACAAATGGAAAGCCTATGTGGGAAATGTGACTTCAACATTCACATTGGATGATGAGGCAGATTATACAATTTATCAATGGGATGTTGATCAGTTCTCAGGTGAAATTTTTGCGACACGAGCAAGCACAACCCCTACATGGAGCAATGTAAACTGCAGCAACACAACAAACAAGGAATCAGAAGATACTGCGTTAGGTCATACTTCAACAAGTCCGGATAGTATTAACCAGACTTTTGATACGACGACACATAAATCATTTGAGGTTGCAGGAAAGACATTTCAGGCAAGTGACTGCTTTGCTATTGCAACTTGGATAAATAACACGGAAAATATTTTAGCAGAAGATGTCTTATTTCAGGAAGTATTATTGTATGATGGTACAAATACAATATATACAACTTTTGTAGAAAATGACAAACATGGCTATACTGACAGGGAGAATGAGACATTTGATTTCCAGCTAATTGTTGCAGAAAATGCTTCAATTACTGCACCGGATATCCAATATTATTTTTATGTTGAGTTGGAATCGAATTAAATATAAAAGTGTTTTTTCCTCCTTTTATATTTAGATATGATTTATTATTGATGCCAAATTTGCTCTGAATCTGAACATAAAATGTATCCTATTTGTTATTTTAAATCCTTTATTTTTATCAGTAATCTTTATAAACTATCCTTTTTTCCTGATTTAAATAAAAATGGCAAAAAGACAAGGCGGATTCAGGAGGAAATCAAGGCATAAATTAAAAAAGCATTATAAAAAAAAAGGAAAATTGTCAATAACAAAGTTTCTTCAGGAATTTAAACAAGGAGAAAAGGTTGTATTGAATGCAGAACCTTCTTATCAAAAAGCAATGTATTTTCCCAGGTTTCACGGAAAAATTGGCACAATACATTCAAAAAGAGGAAAATGTTATGAAGTAATAATCAGAGATAATAAAAAAAAAAAAATTGTCATTGTCCATCCGGTCCACCTTAAAAAAGCAGGAGTGAAAAAATGAATCCTCAGATCATCTCAGAAGAAGCTGTCAGTATTTATAATATGTCCAAAGAATTAAAAAAAATTAAAAAAAGGGATGGAGAACTGAATATCAGGACAAAAAAACTAGAGGAATATCTGAACAGTTTTTTAAATCTTAAGCAAGAACAGGCAGAAGAACTTGAAAAAGAGCTCGTAAAGCTAGATGTTCCAAGATTAAAAGAGATGTATATTAAAAAGATAATCGATCTGATGCCTTCAACTTCAGATGAATTAAAACTTATTTTAAATGCATATCCGATTACAGTTAGTAAAAAAAATCTGGATAAGATTGTTTCTGTTTTAAAAAAATATATTCCAAAAGAGACAAACTAACACAAATTTTAAATACAACTCATTCTTATTATATTATTAGTGGGTGAAAATGAGAAAAGAAAACAGGGAGGAATATGTGATTGTTCTGGATTATCTTCCGCACGGATATCCTTTTGATGATACACCAGGCTATAAGAAAACTCCTATAATACAATGTCTTGGAGAGATGCATCTCACACTATTAGAAGCAGTTCCAAAAAAAAAAGCAATTATAAAAACACGGGACAAGATTTATATTGGAGAGGGTAAACGGGAGAGGGTTCATCATATAAACGGAAGACTAAGTCCTGATAAGCTCACAACTTCTGCAAAAGCAGAACTTGATTATGTGTTGACAAAATTTGTTACAGAAAAAGAAGAAAAATATGTAGAATTCTTTAATAAAGCTCCACCGTTAACAACAAGGATGCATACACTGGAATTACTCCCTGGACTTGGAAAGAAACATATGTGGGAAATAATTGAACAGAGAAGAGATGAAAAATTTAAATCATTTGAAGATATAAAAAAAAGGGTAAAACTACTTCCCGATCCAAAAAAAATAGTTGTTAAGAGAATAAAATCAGAACTATTGGGTAAAGAAAAATATAATTTGTTTGTCAGAAAATAGTATTAGGGGATAATGTGAAATATAAAATTTTCTTATTTTCAATATTATTTATATTTGTGTGTTCTTTTTCTGTAAATGCGGTAATCATTGGAGTTTCCCCGAGTATCTTAAAATTCAATAAGATGATAAAGCAGGGGTATGCAGAAAAAACAATCACTGTAAGTACATCTTCTCGAGAGATTTTGAGTGGTCATTTTGAAGTTGAAGGAGATGTGTCTGATTGGATTTTTTTCAGACCAAATTCAACACAGTTTAATGTATCGTCAGATAATCCTTATCGTGTTTCATTGATAATCAGACCCGGAAGAGATACAAAAAATGGAAACTATTCTGGTATTGTTCGCATCTTAACCGACAATGTTGCTAAAGTAGAAAAAGGTGCAGGAAGTTCAGTCATTGCAGCTGTTGCATTAAGAGTTTATATTGAGGTAATAGGAGAAGAAATAATAGAATGTAGAGCAGGAGCTTTTTCAGTTCCTAATATAGAAGTAGGTCTTCCTATTCAAATAATGTCAAATGTTTACAATGATGGTAATGTAAGATTAAAGCCGGAATTTAAAATAGAAATCTATGATAAGTTCAGAGAAAATATTTTACTAAAAAAATCACTCATTGGACAGGAAATTTTACCTACTTTATATGATCGAATTTTTCTTGAGATTGATAATGAACTTTCACCAGGACAATACTTTATTAATGTGCTTATCAAAGAGTGTGCAGTTTCAAGACTATTAACCTTTGATGTTCTTGAAAAAGGAGGGATTGTTGATGAAGGAAATTTTGTGGGAATAAGAACAAAAAAGATAAGTTATGTTGGTGAACCAACACCAATACTTCCTGTTTTTAAGAATGTAGGACCAAGAAGAGTATTTGCGAAATTTAAAGGGGAGATAAGGTCTCTTGAGACAGACAGAATAATTGAAGTTATTGAATCAGATGAGATTGTACTTGAATCTGGCAAACAAGTTGAATTTCCTTTATTTTTTGTTCCAAAAGATACCGGAACATATCAGATATCAGGCAGGGTTATCTATAATAATAAAATCACTATTGAAGAAAAAAGTAAAACAATAAAGGCTGTTAAATCAAAACAAAAATTCAAGATGAATATTTTTTTTTTAATGTTGATATATCTTATTATTGGATTGACAATACTTATTCTCATCGGAAAGATCAAAAAAGAGAAAAGGAAATACTAAAAAGTTTTCTTAACACAAAAAATATTTTAACACTTGATGAGTTTTTTTTTTTGACAAATCTGCTCTGAACCTGATCACAAAATCTATACTATTTAGATTAATCCCTTATTTTTTTCCCTTTTCAAGATCATATACAGGTTTTTCTATCTCCTGCAGCCACATCAGACCGATTCTCATCATGTCCTTGTTGAACTTGTTTGAGATTTTGTATTTTTTCGTATATAGATCGTAATTGACCATTCCCATGGATTTCATCGGAGTAAGAATCCTGTCATAGAACTGCCTTTTATTGTATGAGATCTTGACTTTTTTTCCCTTGAACGGAGCTTCGTCTAAAACACTGATAAGCTCTCCTTCATGAAGTTTTGTAGCAAACAGACTCATCTCTGTTTTTCCGATTTCCCGGCCGTTCTCTTTCATGTATCTTATCAATAATTTTGCTACAATTTTCTGCTGTTTGGTCGAGAAAATAATCTCAAAAATATCTTCCGGCAGGTTATACCTGTCATACAAAATTACCATAAGCACCCCCTAATATATATAGAAGTATATTACTATTATAAAAATTTTTCCTATTTTAGTATAGATTTTGTATCAAAATTTGCTAAAAACAAATTTTGATTGGACTATCCGGCCGTAATGAAAAGAGTTTTCGGGGAGGGGGTGTGGGGTGTATCTATAGGAAAAAGTAAAAGAGAAGAAAGGAGTGATATTGTATTACTTCAGATAGGTATATATATAAGAAATCATTCATTAACTTAAATGTAGTGATAGGGAGTAAAAAGTGACAGACATAATAGGGACAGATATATTTGTATCAAACAGAGGTATAGGTTTTAATCTTAACAATAAAGGAGAGCTTTCTCTTGAAAGTATCCTAAGGCCTCCAAGTGCAGGAGGGCTGGCAGCAGCATTGGTGGGGTCCGGACTTGAAATTGAAGTTCCGAACAAAGCTTATAGTTCTGCTGAAAAACTAATTGAGTATTTGTCGAAATATATAGATGAAAACGGGCACAAAGCTCCAATCTGGATAACTGGAGCAATGAAGTCCGGAGATCTTAAGGTCGCTTCAGGGGAGTATGATAATTTATTTGAAAAAGCTGTTGAAATACGATTTTCACTGGAAGAAATTAATAATTCAGCGGATATTTTTTTTGTGAAAGGGGATAATGATGATTCGACTTCTTTTTATCTGATTTATAACGGAAAACTTATCCGTATGAAAAAAGTAGAATTTGAAAAAAAATCCTATAATCAATTTTACCAAAACCCTGTAAATTCTTTTTTCTGGCCATTAGCACATCTTAAAGGAGAAAACACATTTGAAATAGTGAAAGGGTTTCCAAGACCAAAGTTAAGAAAAGATGATTATTCCTTATACACTAATACTGATAATATTTTTGCTCATGTAATTCTTAATGAGATAAAAAGGATTAGAAGTGGCAAAAAGGATACCGAATATAGTATTAATCTGAGAATAGATGATTACCAATTAATGAATGTAGGCTGCCAGGTGCAGAAATTATTTTCTGATGAAGAAGATTCCAGCGAAGCATTTGGGGAACAGAGTTTTAGAAATACCGGGTTTTTTAATCATATTCCTGTTCCAGATGTGCAAGCAATTAAAAAGTTATTAGAAAGAGAAGAAACAGATCAAAAGATCTTTTTAAGTGACAAAGACAGGAATTCATTTGCATATAAACCTGCAAAAAAGATTGATGAGCCATTGAAAGCAGTTATGGCTGACACATTTTACAGGATGCTCACCGGACACTCAATGCTTGGATTTCACACAAAAGAGTATGTTGAGAATTTTGTTGATTTAGCACAATATTTTTTTGGAAGTGAAAACATAAATGCTGACTTTTCAGAAGATGGTTTCTCGTGCATGCTTTCTTATAATCTTAACAGAAATGAAGACAGTGTCCTAATTGGTACATTTCCTATCGGTATAGATCTTGATTGGGCAGGACCAGAGAGATTCACAGAAGTACCTGAATTAGATTATAAAATGAAAAGGGTTGTAAGAAGAAAAAATAAATGGAGGCACATCCTGGACAAACTACTTTGCAGGATTATTCCAAATAAAAAACTCAAACCACACATTGATGTTTTTAAAGCAGAGGAACATGAAAAGTTAGATATTGGAAACTTAGTTAAAGAAACAAATAAAAATGGTGCAGTTTTTTCAGCAATGGGAAGAAGTGATTATACAAAGAATTTTCACCTGGCAGTTGAGGGTTTTGGAGAACTTGTTAAAGAGCAGCTTGAAAAATATAAAGATCCAAGAGAAAACGGAATGCCTCTTCATCTCCTGCTTTTGACAGCTCCTTCAAGAATGAATGTTGAAGCATATAGGAATAATTTTGAAATTCTATTAAGAAGAGTTGAAGAAATAAATAAACTATTTGAAAACCCGGAGTATGAATTTGGTAGGGGTAACAAAAAGTATATAACACCAACAGGAGAAGCACCGATAATATTTGCTCCTGAGAGAGTAACTGATAAAAACAAAGCTGCAGTTTTCTTAAATACAATAAGTGTTTATCCTCCGGATAGAGATGGACAGAATATAATGCCTATGGAGGAATGGACTGTTGCAGACGATACATTTGAAAAATTCCCTTATACAATTATCGGAAGAGATATCGGACTTGCACAGACATTGATCCAGGATTATCAGGACCAAAAAATATTTCTAAACAAAGATGCTAATAGAGAAGTTCCTGAAGGTGTTGAGCTAGTTGATACCCGAAGTAAAGACAGGGTTGTTCAAATGAAGAAGGCAATGGAAAATTCCATTGGAAAATATGCTTCCCCCGAATTAATGAAATATGTGCATCAATATAGAAATGTTCAGAACTGGACTGATGCAATTATGAAGACAATCAGATCAGGAGAATATCAACATCCTTACAGAAACTGAAAATGCAGAAAAAAAAAGATAAGAAAACACTGGATGATGTTCTTGGTTTTGTAATGGCTGGAGGCGAAGGTACAAGATTAGGTCTTCTGACCCAAAATCAGGCAAAACCTCTTGTTTCTATCGGAAGATATAGACTAATTGATTTTCCTCTATCAAATTTGTATAATACTGGACAAGATGATGACAGGATTGATAATGTTATAATTGCCACACAAGCACATGCTGAAGGTCTTGAAAAATATTTGGATAGAGCAAATGATCCTCCTACATCACATATAGATGGGGATGGAGAGAGGAAAAATGTCTGGCAATTTAAGAAATACATATTTGCAAGAGGAACAGAGCAAAATCCTTACACAGGAACAACAGATAGTGTCAGAAAAAACAAACATACAATTAAAGCACTAGAAGATAAAAGAGATAGAATGTTTGAAGAAGTATTGATTCTTGGAGGAGATCATGTCTATAACATGACGTATAATAATGCTATTGAAAATCACAGAGAAAATGAATCTGATCTTACTGTGTTTGTAAGCCCTGTTCCAAAGAATAGGGCAAAGGCACTTGGCATATTGCGGGTTGATGCTAACGGAAAAATAATAGGATTTAAAGAAAAGCCGGGTGAAGAGATTGACAACAAATATAGTGAATTCAAACTTACTGGAGAACAGGTAAAAGAATATGGCTTAGAGGAATCTGAGGCATGGTATCTGGCATCAATGGGAAATTATATTTTCAACAGAGATACTTTATTTGAGTGTCTTACAGATGAAAAGGATTATATTGATTTTGGAAATCATGTAATTCCTGCTTTAGTCAATAATTCAGAAGAAAAGAAAGGTACAATGATATATGCTGAGATATACACAGGGTATTGGGCAGATGTTGGGACAATTGATGCATGGTATGCTGCACATCTGGATGCTACAGAAAGCTATTGGGTTTCAAGAAAGCAAACAAGAAGAAAACTGGATACTAAAAGAAAGCTTAGTCTGGAAAAAATGCATACTCTAACAGAAAGATTTGAAGAAAGAAGTAACTCAGAATCAGAGTATATATCTGATGGAATAGAATCAGATATCGGAAGACCGGTTAGATTTGAAACAGGATCTGAAGATAAACCCAGGCTTTCCAATTCTGTAATTGTTAATCATGTAGAAATCTTGGGAAACACAAATATTAAGAATTCTGTAATTTATGGACCTGAATCTGAGGATTTAAAAGTAATGGGGTATACGAAAATAGATAATTCATCTCTGGAAAATGTAGTCATGATGCCGGGATCTTCTGCAAAAAAGGTAGCAATTTCTCCGGACGGATATAGAACTGAATCTATGAATAGATCAACAAAAGGATATAGTGCAGAGTTCAATTATTCAGAGTATGTTGCTGAAAAAATAGAATCCTGGGAAAAAGAAAATAATAAAAACTTCCCTCTGACAATTTATGATCCGAGTGACAGGGAATCTGGAGGAGACATCCAGATAGTTGATGATCTTAATCTATTTATTGTAGGAGAAGGAGTAAAACTTCCTGAAGGATTTAATGTTTAACCATATTTTTAAATAATTCTTTATTTATCATTTATTTATGTCAATAATAAAAGCTATCAAAAAAACAAAATCCCTCCTCTCCTCATGCACTCTCTGCCCCAGAAGATGCAGAGTCAACCGGTTAAAAGGAGAAAAAGGCTTCTGCAGGGCAAAAACACAAGCAAGAATATTTGGTTCTCATGTGCATTATGGTGAAGAGCCTGAACTTGTTCCCTCAGGAACATTATTTTTTGCAGGATGCACAATGCATTGTGTCTACTGCCAGAATGCGCCTGCTTCAGTAAACCCTGAATTAGGAGAGGGATGGTCTGATAAAAAAATTGGACAATGGATCAATAAAATATCAAAAAAATGTAAAAACATCAATTTTGTCTCACCAGATGCCTATCTTTTAAATATCGCAGAATCCTTGAAATACAAACAATCAGACCTTCCTGTTGTCTGGAACTCTTCATCCTACTATTCAGAAGATGCTGCTGATATTTTAAAAGAATTTGTTGACATCTATCTTCTGGACTTCAGGTATTTTTCTCAGAAATGCTCAGATAAATACAGCAATGCTCTCGGATATGTAAAAGCTGCAAAAAAAAATCATATCATAGCAAAAAAACATGGAAAACTTATTGTAAGATTACTAATTCTTCCCGACCATATTGACTGCTGTGCAAAACCTATTCTGAAATGGATAAGAAATAACTTAGGAAAAGATACAAGAATAAATATCATGGATCAGTATTATCCCTGCTATAAGGCAGAAAAATATCCTGAAATAGACAGGAGATTAAGAACACAGGAATACATAGAAGTTTTAAAATATGCTAGGAGTCTGGGACTTGTGAATACGACCTGTAATTGATAAGAAGTTCTCTTGCAAGACGGTAATTTGCTTTGATTAATCCTAAATAAAGCTTTTCATAATCTTGTTTACATATTCCATCCTCATTGTTAATTATCGGCATGTTAAAGAATCTTTCTTTTTTAACAGGTTCAGTATCCAAATATAATGATACTAAATTTAGATATACTGCACCAGCCCAATAATATACTTTCTCTGAAAAATTTTTAAAATTGTTTTTTTCAGATATGGATTTTGCAGTAATATATCTCCAGTCATCTTCATTACCAATATTTTTGTCAAATATAAATTCTGATAAATCATAATTGCATCCTATAAGATCTGGTAGTTCCTCTTTAGTATCTTTTTTAATATCTTTTAAATCTAGATAGCTGCCTTTTATTAAATTTAAAATTTCCTGATCCTGCTCATCTAAACTAGCGTATTTCTCAAGAAGAATATAAGTTGCTTCGGAAATACCGTAGGCTAACAAAACCGGATCTTTTTCTTCAAGATTACATATAATTCTTGGTCCTTTGACTATATTTCTAAAAAATTCTCTTACTTTATTTCCTATAGATTGTGTCTCATCTTTTCGAGGTACAAGTTTATCCCCATGCCCTATAAATGCATTTTGATATACTATTTCTGCTTGTTTTAGCACTTCATCAATTGTCTTTTCGTGATGCATAGTTTCTTACTAAAAAGTAAATATAGATTTAAAGATTACCGAAATTAAATTTATATATCACAACATTCTATCAATTGTCGATGAAAAAAATTAAAAATATTTTTTCAAAATATATCTTTAAAAAAGATAGGATAAACTTTTTCCTGTTGATAAACATAACACTAGTTCTTTTACTTACATTATTTGTATTCTTTAAATTCAGAAAGATTTGGCTCATAATAATCTTTTCAGCAATAATTTTTCTGATTCGATTGAGAAGAAAGATGTTTGGTATTCATCTCACACTTGAACCGGTTATTCTTTTCTCTGTTTTAATCCTGAAAACATATGGTTTAAGATACGCTGTAATTGTTGCGGTTTTTCCCTTGTTTTTATCAGATATAGCAAGCGGAAGGTTTGCAATGGATTCTATAATAAGCCTCCTTACAAAAATTATAGTCCTTTATGCAATAATGTTTTTTCCGAGTTATAATCTTGTAATTGTCACAATGATCTCATACATATTATTTAATGAAGGAATAGGAACACTCCTGGCATTATATTCATCTGTCCCTATGGATCAGGTCCTAACACAGGTAATGACTTCAACTGTAATCAGGTTAGTGTATTTAAACATATTTCTCTATCCATTATGCGGACTTCTCGGAAGCATCTGTTGATTTTCAAAAAACTTTTAATTTAAACATAACTTCTTTTTTATTATGCAAATAATAAAACACAATGAATTAATACCTGAAAAAAAATGGATACAGGAAATTAGTTACCTGAAAACCAAGAAAATCCTTTCAGACAAGAATGAAATTCTTAAAAAATTAAAAAAAATATTGATAGAATCTGTAAAAAAAAGAATTCCTGAAAAAAAATTCGGGATACTGTTTTCCGGAGGAATTGATTCAACATTAATAGCATATATCTGTAAAAAACTAAATAAAGATTTTACTTGTTATTCAGTGGGGCTTTCAAATTCAAAAGATGTCATAAGTGCAGAAAAAACAGCAAAAAAACTAGATTTTGACCTTAAGATAAAAAAATACACAATCAGTGAAGTTGAGCCTCTCTTAAAAAAAACAATAAACGTTCTTGGTAAAAATTATGCAAATGTTGTCAATGTAGGTGTAGGTTCAGTAATCCTTGCAACAATTAAGTTAGGAAATAAAGACAATATAGATTATTTTTTTTCGGGCCTGGGGTCAGAAGAGATCTTTGCAGGATACCAGAGGCATGAAGATGCAAAAAATATAACTAATGAATGCTGGAACGGCCTAAAAAACATGTGGAAAAGGGATTTTTTAAGGGATTACAGGATAGCAAAATACAGTAAGGTGCAGGTTGCATTTCCATTTCTGGATAAAAAATTAATCAAATACTCTATGCAGATTCCCGAAAAATACAAGATTACTGATAACATAAAAAAATATATCTTAAGAAGAGCAGCTGTAAATATGCAAATTCCAGAAGAATTTGCATTAAGGAGAAAAAAAGCAGCACAATACGGAAGCGGGTTTGATAAAGCAATGCATAAGCTTGCAAGAAAAAACAACTTTAAATATAAAAGCAGCTATCTAAAACATCTAAAAAAATCAATTGAGTAGATTCTCTTGATAGACACAGTAGTAGAATATATACTTGCATGTAAAGGATATCAAATACTTCTGCATTCTATTTAAGACATTATCAATTAAGCGCACTTGGTAACTTTTCTTTTCAAAATTTATTGGAATTTTCTTAGAAGAATCAAAAGATCACATCTTAAATATCTATCGGGAAAATTTCAGGAAAAAAGCTTATGTGAGATGTAGTCTCCTATTTAGAAAAGTTTATAAAACTTTTTGATATAATAAAATTCAGAAATGAAAATATTAGTCGTCTATTATTCAAGAACCGGAAAAACTGAGGAGGTTGCTAAAAAAATTTCAAAGAGGTTAAAAGCAGATATAGAAAAGATTATTGATAAAAAATCCAGGAAAGGAATTCTTGGGTATATTTCCGGTGGGAAAGATGCTGCAACCAGAAAATTGACAAAGATTGGAAAAATAAAGAATGATCCTGAAAAATATGATCTGGTCATTATCGGAACACCTGTGTGGGCAAGAACAATGGCTCCTGCAATAAGAACATACCTGACTAAAAACAAACTAAAAAAAAAAGTAGCATTTTTTTGCACCTGCGGAAGCTATGGTATTGAAAAGACCTTCCGCCACATGAGAGAACTTACAAATCATGCAGAATATGTTGCAGGGATAGGACTTACTTCAAAAGATCTGAACTATGATTATTCAGACAAGATTGAAATGTTTACAGAAAGCCTAACATGAGATTTGAAAGATTCTCGATATTTGGATTTTTGATACCGATTCTTAGCAGTCTGATAGGACTAGTTGGAGCAGTTCTTATAATTCTTATTCTTAAGCTTATAAATATATTTATAGAAAGTGCAATAATTGCTGATATTTCCGGTCTGATTTATAGCAACCTATTACTTTTGTTCTTTATCTCTTTACTTACATCCTATGCAAATTACTTTTTAAAATTCAGATTCACTTTGGGAGTCATCTCTCCATTGATAAGCTCAGCTGCCGGAGTTCTTATAATCTATTTTATTCTTAAGATATTTACTGTAATAAATAAACATATCAATCTTGAAATCATTACTGTTATCAGCAGTTTTTTTAGTGAAAATATACTGACAATACTTGTATTACTTCTTATTCTGAGTTATCTGGGATTTGTCATAGAAACAGCCAAAGAACTCAAAGCAAAATGAGCCTGGGATAAAAAAAATTCTAAAAAACAAATTTTTGAACCTCCAGTTCATTTTTTGACAAAAATGAGCCTGGAGGGATTTGAACCCCCGCCAGCCGGTCCGAAGCCGACCGCCCTTTCTGGTATGCAAATATATCCAGACTAGGCTACAGGCCCATAAGTAGGAAAAAACTTGTTGAAATATATAAAATTATGTCAAAAGAAGGCTTTGTAGAAATGCTGTCAAAATGAAATTTCTTTGAAAAAATTGAAATTCCTTTTTTCACATCATTGATTTTCAAAACCAGTAATTTTTTCAAAAAAACCTAAGGATTTCTACAGAGCCTCAAAAGAAAAATTATTATCAAATATAATTCTTAAAAAAAAAACAAATATTAGTAATGATTGTAACAATAATGGATTTTTTTCTAAAAAATCCATAAATTTACTTTTTCTTAAGCAATAGCTCGATTGTTGATACTCTGATCTGTTTTCCTTCCTTATTCTCAAACTCTTCAGAATCAACTTTTACGTCATCAATCTCTACTTGTCCCTTAAGAAACCTTTTAGATGCAACCTCAGCAACATCAACAGCTCTGCTGATGAACTTTCCCCTTGCCTTTACTAAAACTTCTTGTTCATTCTTTGTTGTAAACTGCATCACAACGCCAGTCACATAATTCATAAAGGGCTTATTTCCAATAAAAATAGTGTTGTCATCTGACATTCGTACTCTACCTCCTTACATTCATTAAATTTCTTTTCTTGTCTTTACTATTCTTGTAATGTAGCCTGCAAGAATATTTCTCATCTTTTTAGAAGGCACATCAACAAGTTCATTCAAAATCTCTTTATTCTCCTTGAAATTCTTCTTGAATTTATCTCCATGTTTCTCTATTAATTCTTCTGTCGCTCTCTTGATTTTCTGTGTTTTTATTCTGCCCATAATCTTAAACAGGAAAATATACGCAATTTATAAATATTGTGGAATGAGTTCTCCAACTACCAGAAGGAAAATTTGAACTTTCCAAAAAAACATATTTTTCCTTGTTTAAATTCATTTTCTGAACAAATGATTTTTTAATGAAGTCATATGGAAGTTCATCACAGAAAAAATTACTTTATCAAAAATTATTAAAAAACAAAATAATTTTAGTAAATTAATGGAAACAATAACAATTCTGACCTTATGCCTGGTCTTTATAATAATCCTTTATATCGGATACAGGCTGGGGTTAAAAAAAGCAAAGATTGAAGTCCATAAGAAATGGGAAAAAATAGTCCCGGACATAAGAAAAGATGCTGTAAAAAAATCAAGAGAAGTTCTTACAGGAAAATTCTCTGAGCAATTGGCTCCATATCTTCCTCATTTTCCATATTCTCCGACAGAAGCAAGGTTCATCGGAAACCCTATTGATTTTATAGTCTTTAAAGGGATAGACAATAAGGAGCCTGAAGAAGTCATATTTATTGAGGTAAAATCACAAAAATCAAAACTATCGACAAAAGAAAGAAAACTTAGGGACATAATAAAAAAAAAGAAAGTATCCTGGGAGGAATACAGGATAAGTCTATGAACTCAACTTATATTTCAATACAAATCAGCACAACTCAACCGCAATCTTAGCTGCAAGCTTAACAGTTATATTATTTACATCCTTTTTCGGGTTGACTTCAACAATATCTGCCATTTTAAGATTTTTTAACATTCTTATCCTCTGTATGAAAAAAAGTAATTCTCTTGATGTAAATCCTCCCGGCTCAATATAACCTGTGCCCGGAGCAAAAGCAGGATCAACAACATCAATGTCAATTGAAAGATACAAAGCATCAAATCTTCTTGATACATTCATGAAAGCATCTGAAACTTCCATACAGCCGTCACAGGAAAATTCTTTCATTGCAAAATATTTTATCTTATTCTTTTTTAGAAATTCAAGCTCTTTTGAATGCATGTTCCTTAAGCCTACAAGAACAACATTTTCTGCCTTAACATGATTCTTAATAATTAAAACTTTTAAGAAATCTTCGTGGGTGGGAGGAGAAAAATTATTCTCACAATCCGGGTGAGCATCAAAAATAATAAGACCGGGATTATCAAATTTTTTAGAAAACGCCTTAAAACAAGGATAGGTAATAGAATGATCTCCTCCGAGAATAACTGCAGGACAGTCAGTCTGAGCAATATATTCAAAAATCTTTTTATTATTATTTTGCATATTAAGACCATCCACATCAATTTCTGAGACATCAAATATAGGAAGAAGATCATTTTCTTTTAGAAAAAAATCTTTCATATGTTTTACAATCAGGCCAGGAGCAAGTTCTATTCCTTTTTTTTTATCCATCGCTCCAATATTTGATGAGATTTTTATAAATTTCATTTTCCAATCAGTTGTATCAGAAGAATAGCAATAAAAATTACAAGTATTACATTAATTAAAATTACAACCATCATTCTTCTGTTCTGGACATACATCCTGTTTGTTGTCAATAAAATATCGGTTTTAGTGATGTATCCAATTATTTTTTTGTTTTTTAAGACCGGAAGCTTGCTTATATTATTTTTTTTCATAATATTGCTTGCTTTACCAATAGAGGTGCCGGGTGAAATGCTTTTGAGATTCTTGCTCATTATTTTTTTTATCATTATTTTTTTAGGATCCTTATTTTCAACAATTATCTTTTTAATGATATCTCCTTCACTGAAAATACCAATAGGTTTTTGATTGTTATCTACAACAATAAGACCACTTATACCCTTATTTGCCATAATGTTAACTGCTTTAAAAACAGTATCATCCTGATTAATTGTTCTTACTCGGGTTATCATAATTTCTGATACAGGGATATCAGTAACAAATTTCCAGAAACTCTTGTTTTTTTTCATTTTTTCACCTTTAATATAGATTTAATGCACTTAAGACTTGATATATCAATCTAATGAAATGAATTGTTACAAAAACATTAAACATCCAATCTCCTACTGCGTGAGTAAAATTTTTTACCATGTTTGGATTAACTACCTGCATAACAGGGAAACTTAAAAGGGATCTTATAGTAAAACTGATAACAAACGCAATCCAGAAAGTATCATAACCAAGTGATGCAAACAGGTTACCAAGAACTCCTGAAAGACACATAAAAAGTATCATAGTTATAGAGATAAGATTTAATCTGGAAATTTTAATAAAACCATAAGCTCCAAAAATTAATGCAAAAAGAACAGCAATCTGCCAGTTATAGATATATCCAAGAAGAATAGCCGAAGCACTAATGGATTCAATGGAAATGTGGGGAACCATTCTTGTTGCAAGAAGAGAGTATACACCTGCAAAACCTAAAAGAATGAACAGGGTTATTAACACAATAAAATCATTTAATAATATAAGAGCTATTATTCCGGCAAGTAGCAATCTTATATTTTCTTTAACAAAATTAATTGTTTTAATTTTTGTATTCATTGTCTGAAATCAGAGATTCCTGAAAAAATAAGATCCTACATCTCATTTAAGGCTTCTATTCCAAGAATATTCAGTCCCTGTTTTATAACTATACTCACTGCATAAATCAGTATTATTCTGGATTTAGTCAGCTCTTTTTTTTCTGACAGTATCCTGTGTATATGATAATAATTATTAAACGACTGGCATAAATCAAGTAGATATCTTGAGATAATGCTTGGTTTATATTCTTTTGTACTTTTTTTTACAGTTTCAGGAAAATTCGAAAGATATTTGATTAACTCTTTTTCTTGTTTTTTTATAAGAAGTTTAGGATTAAATTCCTTGCTTAGATTCTTTTTATACTTTTTTAAGATACTTTTAATTCTTGCATAAGTATATTGTATATATGGACCTGTTTCTCCTTCAAAAGATATAGATTCCTTTTGGTTGTAAGTAAAATCTTTCATCGGATCATATTTTAAAATATAAAATTTGATTGCAGACATTCCTATCTGTTCAGCTCTTTTTTCAATTTCTTTTTCTGAAAGATTTTTATTTCTTTTTTTTACTTCTATTTTTGCAAGTTTGTGCATCTCATCAGCAAGATTGTCAGCATCAACAACTTTTCCCTGTCTTGATTTCATTTTTCCTTCGGGAAGATATATCATGCCGTAAGCTAAATGATAACAGTCATCTGCAAAAGGATATTTTAGTTTTTTAAATATTTCAAAAAGCACCTTGAAATGATAGATCTGCTCATTTCCGACAATATATATCATTTTATCCATCTTATAATCTTTATAGCGAAGATCTGCAAGGACAAGATCCTGGGTGATATATATTGATGTGCCGTCTGCCCTTAATACTACCTTTTTACCTAGATTCTTTTCTTCAAGATCAATTATGATATTTCCTTCTTCATCCTTTTCAAAAAGCCCATTTTTCAGGCCATCAAGAACCAATTTTTTTCCTTTTTCATAATGTTTTGATTCCGGATATGCCTTATCCATCTCAACACCGAACCTCTCATAAGTTTCTTTAAACCCTTCTATTGCCCATGAATTCATCTTTTTCCATAATTCCCTTGTTTTTTTATCATTATTTTCCCATTTTACAAGCATATCTCTTATCTCTTGTTCAAGTTCAGGGTTTTGTTTTACTCTTTTTGAAAACAGCACATAAAAATCTCCGACAAAATGATCAGGTTTTTTATCAGGTTCTTTATTATCTGCGTATTTTTTATAGGCAAGCATTGATTTGCAGATATGAACACCACGATCATTGATAATATCAACCCTTACAGTATCATAACCAGAAAACTCATATAGGTTCACAAGAGCATTTCCAAGAACCATGTTTCTTACATGGCCAAGGTGAAGCGGCTTGTTTGTGTTTGGACCGGGTGATTCTATCATCACAGTTGTATCTTTTTCTTGTCCTCTTCCGTAGTTTTCTTTTTTTTTAAGCACATCTTTGAGTATATTTTCAGCAAGTTTTACCGAAGAAACAAAGAAATTCAGATATGGTCCTATTATTTTGATCTCAGAAAAATAATCTCCTACTTGTATGTTATCCATAAGTACCTTTGCAGTCTCATTGGGTGATTTTTTACACTCTTTGGCAAGCTTAAAGCAGGGAAGGGCGTAGTCTCCTAAATTTGGATCGGGTGGGATTTCGATATCATCTGCAGATATATTATTATTAATATGCTTATTTACAGAAGAAACAATCATTTCTTTTAGGTCAATCATATAGTGTTAAAATTAGATATATTTTAAAAAATTAATTGAAAAAGACGAGTATTTAGTCTGGGAAAAACATAAATAAGGAAATTTTTTTGTTACTATTCACTGTTCAAGTAACTCCTCTATAAGTTATTTGCGTTTATAATAAAATTATTGAATAATCAAAAAGCTTGCTTTTTGTGTACTTCAAATTCTTTTTAGAATTTGTAGACCTAAAAATTTGTTTACAAATTTTAAGTACCAAAAATCCTTTTCTGATTTTTCAGTACCCATTACACGGAATGGGTTGTTGTACCCAAAGTCAATTCCCATTGATTAATACCTCCATTGTTTTATGCATTTGTTCTTATAGAAAATTTTCAAATTATCCTTTTTTTTTGGATAATTTTAAATTTGCTTACGTAAAAAACTCTACTGCATTTTTTTGTACAAGAAAATACAAAGTATTGTCAAAGCTCATACCCTCCCACCAGTGAATCGCTTCACTCAACACTGGTGGAAAGCTTAAATTCTAGCTCATTCTTCATTTTTTTAATTTAAAAACTTGATTCTTAAGAAAAATCTTCTTGATGCTTCTACTTGCTCATCATTGTCAAATCCTAAAACTTCGCAGGCATATTGCCTCATTCGATCTTGAATTAAATCTTTAAGTCTAACTAAACAAGTTCTTGGGTGGGATTTCACAATCTATTTACTTCTTGTATTATGACAAATTAATTTAGTTACATTTATATATAAGTTCATCTTTAAATAAAGTATGAAAAAAATCAAACTAAAAAAAAAAGAAAAAAAATTTCTAAAAGAATATATTAGTAAAGGAAAAAAGAAAGCAAGATCAATTGCAAGAGCAAATGTACTGCTCTTACTTGATCAAAGATGGGACAACAAAAGTATTACTGCAAGTACAGGACTACATAGGCAAAGCATATGGAGAATTAAAAAAAGATATCTTAAAGAAGGAATAAAATCAGCAATAACTGAGAAACCAAGACCTGGTCAACCAAAGAAATATTCAAAAAAAGATAAAGCCACACTAATAGCAACAGCATGCAGTGATCCTCCCAAAGGTAGAAAAAGATGGACAGTTAGGTTGTTAGCAAAGGAAATGCGAGAAAAAGAAGGGATGAAAACTATGAATCGTGAAACAGTACGTTTAATTCTAAAAAAAACAAAACAAAACCTTGGTTGAAAAAAAGATGGTGTATACCAAAATTAACACCCGAATTTAAGAGAAGAATGTATGATATTCTCGATCTTTATGAAACACCATACGATCCAAAAAACCCCGTAATTGTAATTGATGAAAAACCTATTCAATTAATAGATCATATAAGAAAACCAATTCCTACAAAACAGGGAAAGATTGCTAAACAAGATTATGAATATAAAAGAAATGGTACAGCAAATATTTTTATTGGTGTTGAATTCAAAGCAGGAAAAAGAATTACAAAAGATACAAAGATAAGAACAAAAAAACATTATGCGCGATTTGCCAAAAGAGATTACACCTTAGAAGTGCATGTTGACCACTTAATGCAAATTACTAGTGGAAGTATAGTATTTTATGATCCTGAAACACAACACAAGAGAGGAAGAAGAGATAAAATGAACAGAAGTGAGTTAATAGATCAGGCAGGGAAACTTGGGATGGATGAACACAACTTATTACCTTTCAAAGAATGAAAACCTCCTGCAGCTCTTGAAGGTGAGCATTTTTTTAAATGAACTACTCAATAACTTTTTGCAAAGTTAATCCAGTACTTGGCTTTTTTATCGCAGTGGATACATTTCCCTTTTACATTTTTTGGAGAATCAAAAGGAATATTTAATGTCTTGACACCTGTTGTCTTGTGCTTTATCCAGTCCTCACATTCCTCTTTTCCGCAGTGAAGTGCTTTTATCATTTTCCTGTCTCTGGCATATTGTTTAAATTCTTCCCAGGTTTCTGCTGTGACCTGGTTTTTTTCCATGAATTTCTTTGCTTTATTGTAAAGGTTCTCATGTATCTTATTGCTTATGGTTCTTACCTGTTCTTTCAGATCTTTTATTTTTACAAAAATCTTTTCTCCGGTGTCACGTCTTACAATCACTGCCTGATTTTTTTTTAAGTCTCTTGGGCCAATCTCGATTCTTATCGGAACACCTTTAAGCTCCCATTCATTGAATTTCCAGCCGGGTGTGTAATCCTCCCTGTCATCTAGTTCAACTGAAAATTCATCAAGCAGTTCTTTTATTTCCTCAGCTTTTTTAAGGACTTGTTTTTTTGTTTTTTCAAACAATATCGGAACAATTACAACCTGGATCGGTGCAACCCTTGGAGGAATTACAAGGCCTTTATCATCTCCGTGCATCATTATCATTATTCCGATGCTTCGCGTTGTTATTGCCCATGAATTCTGCCAGGGATATCTTTTTTTGCTGTTCTCATCCAAAAAAATTATATCAAAGCTTTTTGCAAAATTCTGACCGAGTGCATGTGATGTTGCACCTTGTATTGCTTTGTTGTTCGGAAGAAATATCTCAACTGAAGTTGTGTAATCTGCTCCTGCAAATTTTTCTTTGTTTGATTTTTTTCCTTTAATTACTGGTATTGCATAAAGCTCTTTAAAGCAGTCTTCATATAAATTAAGTATATCAATTACCTCCTGGTCTGCTTCTTTTTTGGTTGCAAATACAGTATGTCCTTCATGCCAAAGGAATTCCCTTGTCCTTAAGAAGGGCACAGCATACTTGAATTCCCATCTTACAACATTGTTCCACTGGTTCAATCTTAATGGGAGATCCCTGTATGATCTTATCCATTTTTTATATGAATCATACATTATGGTTTCAGATGTGGGTCTTACTGCTAATTTTTCGTTGAGTTTTGAGTTTCCTGCATGTGTGACCCAGGCAACCTCAGGAGAGAACCCTTCAACATGGTCCTGCTCTTTTACTAATAATTTTTCCGGGATGAACAACGGAAAATAAGCATTTTTTACTCCCATTTCTTTAAGTCTTTTATCAACATATTCCTGGACTTTTTCCCAGATGCGGTATGAATACGGACGAAACACAATGCATCCTGAGACTTGTGTATAGTCTGCCATCTCTGATTTCTGGATGACCTGTGTGTACCACTCGCTGAAATTTTCTTCTCTTGTGACATTCAGTCCTAATGTTGATTCTTTTTTCTTTTGCTTTTTTTCAAATTCAATAATTTCAGGATTAACCAGATCTATATAATCTTCATTTGATATCTCGATTGTTTTTTTGTGTGAGCCGGGACTGAAGTATATCTTTTTGCTCTTTAATAATGACTTATCCAGATAGGTTTTTGTGTTCATCAGGTTTCCGAATGGATAGACTGCACCTGGATTGCAATCTGCAATATCTTTGACTTCGTTTGCTGTTGCAAGCTCAAGATCTTTGTCTAATATCTTTGATAATTTTTTCTTATTTACACTTTTATCTCCGGGACCTACAACAAGGATGAATTTATTGTCTTTTGTTTTGAATAATAATGATTTAGCTATTGCATTTTGGGAAACTTTTGCTTTTTTGGCCTGTTCTTTACAGGTTTCTATTCTTTCGTGTTCAATTATCTTTATCCCGATCTCATTTTTTTCTAAAAAATCAATAATTTTTTTTTCCATTAGTTTCACCATTCGTCAAAATAAGAAATTGAATGTTATTTAAGAATATTTTTATGGATTTCTTGCAGAAATCCATTTGTGTTAGGAATTGTGAAAAAATAAATTACTGTCTACAGAACAGTGAAAAGTTTTGAATTCTTACTTATTTTTCCCTAGTTCTTTGCTTTTATTTACAGCTGCCAGAACTGTGTTATCTATAACTTCTTTTATATCAGACTTTTCTAAGACTTTTCTTCCCTCTATTGTAGTCCCGCCGGGAGAGCTTACCATTGTTATCAACTCTTCCGGACTCAGATTTTTTTTCTGAAGAAGCTTTGCAGTTCCTAAAAAAGTCTGGACAGTGAGTTGTCTTGCAGTTTTTTCTGATAGTCCTGAATTTTTTCCGGCTAAAATAAAATAATTGATAAGCCTTGCAACAAAGGCAGGGCCTGAACCTGAAAGGCCTGTTACTGCATCAATCAGATTTTCGTCTAATTGGACTGCAACACCTGCTGTGTTTAACAGTTCATTTACAATTTTTTTGTCTTGCTGTGTTGCATCATCGGAAAAAGAATATCCAGCAGCCATCTCCCCTACTAAACAGGGAGTGTTTGGCATGACTCTTGCTATTCTTGAACCTGGTATTGATTCCTTTATCTGTCTTATTGTGATTCCTGCTGCAATCGAGATTACAAGACCTGAAAACTCAGAAATTTCTTTTAAGACAGGTTGAATATATTGAGGTTTTACTGCAAGAAGAATAATATCTGAATTTTTTGCAAGTTCATAATTATCATCAAACATCTTTATTCCGTATTGTTGGCTAATCATTTGTCTAGTTTTGTTGTTGACATCACTTCCTATAATCCTGTATTCTAAGTGGATAATACTTTCAATAAGCGCCTCTCCCATCTTTCCTGTTCCGATAATACCTATTGTTTTCATATTTAGATATTTTGAAAAGTTTTGAATTATAAAAAGGATATAGCACAACTTATTAGTAATTATTAAGATATATTTAAAAATAAGAACAAAACTACCGTTGTTTATGACAAGGGATTTTTTTGATAGAATACTTGAATTACTTAAACACATAAATCCAAGTCTTTCATACTTTGACCATTGTTATTATGATATTTGTGTAATCGGTCCTCCAGGGGATTTATCAAGTGAGCTTCTTTCAATTGTTGTTCATTCAGAGAAACATCCTTTAAAAGGTGTGGCTGGAACTTCAAATTTACAGGGAGGGTTAAGTGTAATTCTTGATGACAGGGTCTATGCAACTTTTGATTGTGATGGAAATTTAATTGGTAGAAAAGGAGGTTCTGTTGAACGGAATCTTCAGAAATTAATCATTCCTTCTTTAATAACCGCTGTAAATAATCCTAAAAAAGCAAAAAAACAAGTGTATATTCACACTGAATACAAAAATTCAAGTGATCTGGCTGTTAATCATTATTCTGAAGATAAACTGGAAAAAAGAAAAAAAAGACTTATTACGTTAACTCGTTCAAGTTCATTAGTTCCTAATTATATTCAAAACAATAATGATTTAACAGTTGGAAATTATCTGAGGGCAGCTACAATTGTCTCAAATGTTTTATTAGAGGATAATATTGAATTGCTTAGTCCTGATAAGTTGAACAGAGTCAATCTTAAAAAATATGTTTATCAAGAGGATAAAGAAGTTTATGATTCAGAGAACAGGGATTCTGCAAGTTTTGATCTTGCAAAATATGCTGAAGAAAAGCCAAGTAATCGTACAGAAATAATTAATGGAACCTGCATGCTCTTAAGGGAAGATGAAGATGATTCAGAAAAAGGGTATAGAATCGAACTAGCTAACAGATATCCATTTACAGAAAGAAAACAAGGAAAAGATGATAAAGAAACCATGGACCATGATTTGGAACAGCTTGCTGAAAAATATTTAAATGCATATGAAGCGCTTAATAAAGCCGGATTTCCAATAAATATAGACAGGTTTACGAGAAAAATAATGTTGGGAGAATATAATCTGAATAAAGGTAGTTTATTTATTGATTAGTGAATCTAAGTGTAAAATGGTGTAGGTATTTTTTTACAGTTCCTTTATTAAAGTAAGTTAAAAAACAGTGATTTTCCCTATTAAAGAATTTCCACAAATCTTAACGGATGCGGAGAGGGTTTTACCTCAATTGTATCAAGCTCATTGAATTCATATTCATTGCTTACTGAATCTGCAACAAGAATCCCCTGAAAACTTTTTATCCTGATTTTAATCTTTTGATTTTTTGATAATATTACATTTATTACTTCAGGTTTTTTATTTAATTTACCGACATAAGGCTCTCTTACAAGCAGCTGGAAATTATCAGATTCAAGGGGCATCTTTTTTCCACCTGCAGAATCAAGCCAGGCATAACTTCCGGATGGTGTTCCAACCAGAATTCCGGAGCTTCGCTGGTACTCATTAATTTTCCTGATTTTAAGCTCGTAATTGAATAAATAATATGGCTTTCTTGGACCAATATAAAACTCATTAAGAGCAAGATCAGGTACCGTATTTTCATTTATTTTTGTCTGGAGTCTTAAAAGTTTTAGAATCTTAAATTTACCTTTAAGGATTTTTATAATATCTTTCTTAAACTTGTTTTTGTTGGTTCTTGTAAAAAAGCCCTCTTTTTTTTTCGGAAATTGATTCAAACCTAACTGAAGCTTGTCTTTGTTAAAATGCGATGCTCTTAAAAATGTTCCGTCACCACCTATTGTTATAATCAGATCTGTTGTTTTAAAACAGTTTTTGGCAAGCTCTGCACGATCTAAAAAATTATATCTTATATTTTTTTCAGAAAGAAACTTTTTTACGGACTTTAAAAATTTCTCAGAAATTTTTAAATGATATACAAAACAGATATGTTTCATAAATTAAAGAAATAAAAAGGAATTTATTTTTGTTTTGCTTTTTCTCTTGTATCTGGATAAGGTCTTTTTACTGTTATTGGAATTTTTCCTTGTGCAAATTCTCTTTTTGCAATCTCTAAAGGTCTATATTTGATCTCTTCAAGTTCCTCTTCTGTCATCTCTATCAGGAGAGGTGCACCGGATGCTATCTGCAGGGCTCTACTCCCAATCATTCTTGCTTTTTCAAACTTTGTATATTTCTTTTCCTTTTTTTTTTTCTTTGCCATTTTAAATCACTTTTTCATGATTTTCCTGATCTCTTCTGATTTTTCAAGGGCAAGATCTATCATCTTTTCAATATCCTCAAGTGATAATGGTTCGTCTCCTGCTTTCTGCAGAGAGCATATTTTCTTATCCTTTGTTGTAGTTATAGTCAATCTGGAATCAAGAACCTTTTCTTCTTCAACTAAAGGATCCACAATAAAATGCTTTCCAATCTTTAATACTGTTATTGGTATAGGAGTCTTTTTTATTGAAAGTTTTGTTTTTGTAAGGCTCTTATAATCGACATTCTCACCTTTTCTTGACGGATATCTTGCAGTCTTTAATGCAATGATTGCAGCAAGGCCAGCTGCATCTAAAATATTTCCGGCATGGTTTAGAGTACAGATATCAATCGCTACAATCCATACAAGCTCTCCTTTTTTGACACAGAGTTTTTTCATGTCAAGTGCTCCTGATTCTCTTATGCCCCTGTCAACAACTCTTGCTATCTCAATTGCATCAATTCCAGGAGGTCCCGGCTCAAAATCAGGAGAACTCATTGGCAAAAGCTCTGTGTTTACAGTTATTGTCCCCTGGTCCAGTTTATCCGGATAGGGTTTTCCAAGCTCAAATTTAACTCCGACTAAAACGTCTGTTTTTCCGATTTTTACTCTGCATGAACCTTCGGCAGTTTTGATACAGTCAGGCTCAATGCTCACTTTCCTGAACTCTGTGAGTTTCCTGTTATCGTAACGTGTATTACTGTTAAGATATTTTTCAATGTGTTTTTTTAATTCTTTATTCATTTTTTAGCACCCTGAATCTCAAATTTCTTTTTTAATGCTTTTTTCTGTATTTCATTGATCTTTAATAATGGTTCTTTTATGATTTTCAATGCATTTAGAAGTGTCTTTTTGTCAATGATTCCGTCCATTTGAAGTAATGTTATTTCACCTGTACTTGGTATCATTGCAACAGGAATGTCAGAAACTTCTGCATCCAATGCTTCTTCTTCATAATCAAGATCAACAACTATCTTATCATCCACTTTTCCTACTGAGACCGCCGAAATTAGATCTGTCATGACAATTCCAGCGTCAGCCAGAGCCATTGAAGCAGCACAGATTCCTGCACATCTTGAACCTGCATCTGTTTGTGATAATTCAACAAACACATCAACAACTGTGTTCGGATATGAATCAAGATCAAGAACAGGAAGCAATGCTTTTTCTGTTACCATAGAAATTTCTTTACTTCTTCTTGAAGGTCCCGGTCTTACACGATCTCCGCTTCCCGAAAAAGGCATCATGTTATAATTGCACCTTAACATTGCCTTTGTCGGATCCTGTAGAAAACTTGGATAAAGCTCTCTCGGTCCGTAAACAGAAGAATACGCCTCTGTTTTACCTATCTTAAAATATGCTGAGCCTCTCGCATTAGGAATGATTCCGACTTTTGCTTCAATTTTTCTGAGCTCATGAAAATCTCTTCCGTCTACTCTTTTCTTATAAGACATTTATTTCACCTTCTCTGATTTTATAAATTCGTTGATCCTGTTTGTTAGTCCTGAAACATGACTTTCTTTTTCTATTATTTTTATTGCTTCTGATGCAATGTATTCATCTTCAGGTTCACCTTTTATCCAGATGACTCCGTTTTGTCCGACAATTATATTACATTTTGTAGAATTTTTTATCATCGAAACCATCGATCCCCTTTTTCCAATTATTCTAGGAACCTTTGTCGGATCAATAATCACTATTCTTCCGCTGTTTAATTTTTTTAATCCAGGTCCTTTCATAGATAGGTCTATCAAATTCTGGCTTGTAACATTTGTAATTTTTGTTAAAATAAAATCTCCGACTTCAAAATATTTTGTAAGGTCGGCTCCTTTAGGGATGTAGTCTGATGACGCATCCTTCATAGAAAGCATTGCAACATACGCAGAGTTTGTCTCAACCCTCCATCCTGAAAAATTAATATCTTTAATTTTTCCGATGATAACATCCCCTTTTTTCGGAAGATATTTTCCTGAAAGCGGTATTAATTTAATTACTTTCCCGTCAATTCGGACTAAACCTAATTTTGAGGATAATATATTTTCTTTTAGTCTGTATGTCCCGTGGCTGGGCAGATAATTCATTCCCTGTGCCAGCAGTTCTCCCGGAACTACAATATCATTATCTGATACTTTTAATTTTGATTTATTCATATTTTTCACCTTTTCATTCACTAATCACTTTAGATTCAATCTCACCATGAGTGAGCTTGTTCAATTTGTCAAAAAACTCATTTTGAATCCCTGCAGGAATCTCAACATTACAGACCCATGAACCATCTGTCTGCCAGTTGTCAAATTTTATTTTTGCCATACGATCTACAACAGAATATGCTTTTGGAGCGTGTTTTGGCCCGATTTTGATCTGAATTTCTTTTTTTGAAAATTTAATCGGAATTATGGGTCTAAGATCAGTTACTATGTCATCAACCTGGCTCTCTGCATCTTTTATCTCATCAATTTTTATATTGGCTTCTTCAAAAGCAGCTTCAATTCTTGTTTTCGGGTGAGGCAGTTTTGTCTGGGGATCAATTGCATTTCTTGTTATTATGTCAATTATTCTTTTTTTCTTTTCTTTTCTTATCTTGTCCCTGTATTCCTGTGTGAACTGTATCTCGCCCTTGTCCAGAATGTTTTTACCCACCTGGATGGGATCAGATGTGCCAAAGATTGATTTCAGATCTTTTTCTGAAGCTAAGAATCCTTTTTTAGCATCACTAAATATTTTTTCATATCTTAAGATTTCTCTGGTTTCAACTTTTTTTTTTTCTTTGAATTCTATTATTTTATCAGGATCGATTATCACTTCAAATGTTTGACCTCCCTTCTTAATTTTTGCCAGGTTGAATTTCACCTGCTCTTTGTCAAAGGTTTTTGTAGGCCTCATTTTTTCTTGATAATCTCACTGATCTTTTTGGAATCCATCCTTGTAAATGATCTCTTATCCGTACTGATGTATGATGCATCAACCCTGTCACTGTTAATTTCATCTCCAATGACCTTTTTTAAAGCATTGATTGCAAGCTTTAATGCTTCTTCAATTGTTAGTGTCTCTTTATATTCTTTGTAGAGTATCTCTTCGATTTCATTTCCATGTTCTCCAATCACTGTTGCCTTGTATTGGAAATAGATTCCTGTGGGATCTGTTTCAAACAGCTTTGGTTCATTATTATTATCTACTCCTCCGAGAAGAAGTGATACACCGAAAGGTCTTAATCCTCCGCTCTGCGTGCACATCTGCTTTAAGTCACAGATGCTTTTTACAACACTTATTATATCAATGGGTGTATCATAAGTCACCCTGTGTTGTTGTGCTCTTATCTGGCCCCTGTCAATCAATACTCTGGAATCACTTAATATTCCGGATGCTGTTGCCATTATGTGCTCATCAATCTTCCAGATCTTTTCTACTGCTTCTGGAACAATCAGCTTGTCAACAATTCTTTTATCTGTAACAAATAATACTCCGTCTTTGCAGACAAATCCCATAGCGGTTGATCCCTGTCTTACTGTTTTTTTAGCATATTCCACCTGAAGGAGCCTTCCGTCAGGAGAAAACATTGTAATTGCTCTGTCATATCCCATTACTTGATGCGGCATTGGTTGCATTTTATAGGTCACCTCGAAACTTTGTTTTTGGTCATGGGTTTTGTGTACTTAGCTGTAAGAACCCATAACTGATAAAAAAGTGAACTTGTGTTCACTTTTTTATAAATATCTTGATTTAGCTTTTTTAATCATACCGGATACTCCGATACAATTGATTATAACTTTAATGTTGTCAATCTTTTTTATTATTGATAAACTGAAACGGACCTGGTCAACAAATTTATGATTTACCCGAATCATTCCTCTCTTAAGGTCTTTATTAAAATTCTCTTTGAGAACAACTATTCCTGCTCTACCCAATCCAATTGATCCAAATAGTTTTTCAAATGAGTCAAGAATTTTCTTGTAAATCTTTTTCTCTGGAATTTTTTTTTCAGATATGATTTCAAAGACCATATACCTTTTTTTCTCTTTTAAAGAGGGTAAAAGAGGTTTATTTGCTTTCATTATAATTTTAATGGAGAAATATCATTCTTCTTTTTTCTCTCCCGATATTTTGGATTATTAAGATATTTATAAAAGTTACTGAGAATGAATTGAAAAAACTTATATATTTTTATTATTTAAGTAAAAATTTGAAAAATGGTTATATCTCATCAGGCAAAAATTCTTAATGATTTGATAAAAAATGCAAATCAGGGTGTTTATGATCTTCTCTCTGTAAAAGGTAAAGGGATATATTTTCCTTCAGGAGGAATATTAGCCCAGGCAGGAGAAGCAAAAGAAAAAAACATTAATGCTACTATAGGACAGGCAATAGATGATGACGGTTCGCCTATGAGGGTTAAGGCGATTGACAAAAACATCATGTTACCTCCTGAAGATGCATTTTTTTATACTTCCAGTTTTGGAAAGCCTGAATTAAGGAGAAAATGGAAGGAGCTAATCCTTAAAAAAAATCCTTCTCTTAGTTCAAAAATCAGTATTCCTGTCGCAACAAATGCTTTAACACATGCATTAAGTATTGCAGGATATATGTTTGTTGATCCGAAAGATAGGATAATACTTGCTGATAAATTCTGGGGAAATTATAAGTTGATATTTACAAATGGATTTTCAGGAATCCTTGATACTTTCAACACTTTTAAAGACAATGGTTTTGATACAGAAGCATTTTCAGAAGTTCTTTTAAGCGGACCCGGAAAAAAAATTGTGCTTTTGAATTTTCCTAACAATCCTTCCGGCTATACACCAACTGAAAAAGAAGCCCAAAAGATCATAGATATTTTAAAAAATGCAGCTGACAATGGAGAAAAGATTGTTGTTTTGCTTGATGATGCTTATTTTGGTCTTGTTTATGAAGAAGGGATATACACGGAGTCATTGTTCTCAAAGATTGCAGATCTTCATAAAAATATTCTTGCTGTAAAAATTGACGGTCCAACTAAAGAAGATTATGTGTGGGGATTCAGGATAGGCTTTATAACTTTCGGAATTAAAAAAGGTAATAATGAATTGTATTCTGCTCTTGAAAACAAAACTGCTGGAGCAATCAGGGGAAATATTTCAAATGCCTGCCATCTTTCTCAGAGCCTGCTTTTGGAGGCTTATAATAATCCAAAATATGATCGGCAGAAAAAACAGAATTACGTTGTTTTAAAATCACGCTATGAAAAAGTAAAAGAGGTTTTAAAAAATCAAAAGTATACTGAATATTTTCGATCTCTTCCCTATAACTCTGGATATTTTATGTGTGTGAAGATCAATGAAAATATTGATGCAGAAAAATTAAGAAGAGTACTTTTGGAAAAATATTCAACAGGTATCATTGTTATGGGAAATATTGCAAGGATTGCTTATTCTGCAGTATCTAAAGAAAAGATACAAGACCTTTTTTCAAATCTATTTAAAGCTTGTAAAGAAGTAATGGAGGGATAATATGAAATTTAAAGAATTAATTGATAGAGAGAACTATGAAAAACTCAAATCACTTGATAATGAAAAGATAATTGAGAAAGTAAAAAAGTATGCTGAAATATGCAAACCAGCCAAAATTACTGTTGTTTCTGATTCACCTTTTGATATAAATTATATAAGGAATCTTTCTTTAGAGTGTGGTGAAGAAAAAAAACTGAAAACAAAGGGCCATACTTATCATTTTGACGGATATTATGATCAGGCAAGGGACAAGCAAAATACAAAGGTTCTTGTTGAAAAGGGGAGGAAATTAAGCAGGGTTATAAATACGATTGAAAGAGAAAAGGGCTTAAAAGAAGTTCATCAATACCTTGAAGAGGCTATGAAGGGAAAGGAGATGCTTGTAAGATTCTTTTGTCTTGGTCCAAAAAATTCTGACTTTTCAATCCTTGCCCTGCAGATAACAGATTCAGCATATGTTGCCCACAGCGAAGATATCCTGTACAGGCAAGGGTATGAAGAATTTAAGAAAAATCCTGACAAAGATTTCTTTTTTCTGGTGCATTCTGCAGGAAAGTTAGATGAGAGGAAAAACAGTGCTGAGATTGACAAAAGAAGGATTTATATTGATGTTTTAAAAAACAGGGTTTTTACTGTAAACAACCAGTATGCAGGAAACAGTTTAGGTCTGAAGAAATTAGCTTTGAGGCTTGCAATAAATAAGGCGCATAAAGAAGACTGGCTTTGTGAACATATGTTTATCATGGGAGTAAAGCCAGAAGATAAAAACAGGACAACTTATTTTACAGGAGCATATCCCAGTGCATGCGGAAAAACTTCTACTGCAATGATTCCGGGCCAATCTATTATTGGTGATGATATAGCTTATATCAGGCCAGGAGAAGACGGAATTGCTTATGCTGCAAATATTGAGCAGGGAATTTTTGGTATTATCAGGGATGTTAATCCTGATGATGATCCGATTATATATAATGCACTCAACAAGCCCGGAGAGATAATCTTTTCAAATATTCTTGTCAAGGATAAAAAGCCTTACTGGCTTGGTATGGGCAGGAAGCTTCCTGGAAAAGGAGAGAATTTTTCCGGGGAATGGCACAAAGGAAAAAAAGGACCTCACGGCAAAGAGGTGCCTCCTGCACATAAGAATGCCCGATATACACTAAGGATAAAAGAATTAGAAAATGCGGATTTTAGGTTGGATGACCCTAAAGGTGTTCCGGTTCAGGGCATTATTTACGGTGGGAGGGATTCAGATACTTCAGTTCCTGTGTATGAGAGCCTTTCCTGGAGCCATGGTGTCTTTATCGGAGCTTGTCTAGAGTCTGAGACAACAGCAGCAACACTTGGAAAAGCAGGGTTAAGAAAATTAAGTCCGATGGCGAATATGGACTTTATTGTTGTTCCGTTAGGGACCTATATAGAGAATCATCTCAAATTCGGTGAAAATCTTGATTTTTGTCCAAAGATTTTTTCAACCAACTATTTTTTGAAAGAAAAAGGAGAGTTTTTAAATGCAAAAACTGATAAAAAAGCCTGGATTATGTGGATGGAAGGAAGGATACATGAAGAATATGATGCTGTTGAGACACCGATAGGAAAAATTCCAAAATATGAGGATATAAAGGATCTTTTTATGAAACTTTTTGGAAAAGATTTTTCAAAAAATGATTATGAGAAGCAGTTTTCTATCCGGTTAAAGAAGTTTCTTGAAAAGCTTGAGAGAGTTGAAGAGATCTATTCTCAGGAAGAAGAAATCCCCAAGTTTTTTTACAAGCATCTGGAACAAGAGAGAGAAAGGATAAAGACAGCGATACAAAAGTTCGGAAAGGATGTTGTAAGCCCTTTTGAGTTTAAAAAAATGATTAAAAAATGAACTGAAAGTTCATTTTTTAATTTTGTCAGGATGCGGGATTTGTGTGAGAATTATGAATTATGTCAGGATGCAGGATTTGTGTGAGAATTAGTAAATTTTTGGGAATGGATTATTTTTTGAATTTTATAGTTCTGCCAGCTTAGTTTATCATATATAATATAAAAAATTTTAAACGTTTTGGTTTAAAATTTTTTAACCGAACATTTATAAGTAAGTCCAATAAAATAATTTTATGACTACAAAGAAAAGACACTGTTTGATCTGTGAAAATATTTTTCTTACAAATAAGAGCTATGTTTATGTATGCAAGGAATGTGTTATTTCTGTTTATAAGAAAGGAGAGTTCTCAAAGCCTGTTGTAGGATGAATCGTACATATTTATAAAATAGATAATCAAGAAAAATAATAAAAATAAATACTTTTTTCTATTATATTAATATGGTAGTAAAAACATTACTATTAACTTCTTACTTTGATAGAGAATATGTAGGTTTTCCTTTGGGTATTGCATATCTGGCCTCAGTTTTAGAGAAAAATGGGAAAAAGGTTGATGTTCTAGATGTTAACGCAAAAAATATATCAAAAAAAAAACTTCATAGAATAATCAAAAAGGAAAAACCAGATTTGATAGGTATCAGTTGTAATACAGGGACATATAAAGAGGCTTTGGAAATTGCAAGAATTTCCAAGGATGCACATAAAAAATGCAAAGTTGTTATTGGAGGTCCTCATTCAACGTTTAGTGCAAAGACTATTCTTGAATATCATCCTCAAATTGATTTTTGTATATTAGGAGAAGCAGAATATACACTACTTGAACTAGTTGATAAACTTGAAAACAATATTAATTATTATTCTATCAAAGGATTAGGATACAGAAACGGTAAAAAAAATAAAATTTTCATAAATCCGTTGAGGAGATTTATTGAAAATCTCGATGAAATACCCTTTCCGAGTTGGCATTTGTTTGATCTTAATAATCCAGAGGTTGAGCAAGCATATAATCTTCCGATTTTTAAGGGAGATAAATCCATTACTATTATTTCTTCACGTGGTTGTTATTTTACTTGCTCTTATTGTTATTCTGAGAAATTTTGGGGAAATAGGATAAGATACAGATCACCAAAAAATGTCCTGAATGAATTGAAGAAATTGAAGAAAATAGGATTCAAGTCAGTTTTTTTTGAGGATGATACATTTACCATGGATAGAAAAAGAGTGATTGACATTTGTAAATTGATATTACAAGAAGGTCTTGAGATTAAATGGGGATGTGCATCTAGAGTGGATCGAGTTGATTTACAATTATTAAAAACTATGAAAAAAGCAGGATGTATCTATATTTATTATGGTATTGAATCTAGTAATCAGGAAATTATAGATAGGGCCGGAAAAGAGATTAAAATTGAAGATTCTGAGAAAGCTTTTGAGTTGATGCGAAAAGTTGGAATAACTTCGGAAGCATCAATCCAATTTGGATTGCCCGGGGAAACAATTGAAACTGCAAAAAATACGATTTATTGGTTAAAAAACAAACTAAAACCTGATAGAATTGCAATTTCACTAACGTCTTTGTACCCTGGAACCGTTTTGGCATATACATATAACATTGATGGAAATGATTATGAAAAGGGATATAAAAAGGATTTATTTAGTCAATGGAAAGAAAATAAATTCATTCATGGAGTAAATGTTTATCAAACAGATTTTTGCAATGAAACAAATCTTAAAATAATCTATAAGTTAGTTAAGAAACATCTTGGAGCAAAAATAGTTGGCGGATATATTAATAAATAATTATTTTATAAAATCAAAGTGTTCTAATGTTTTTCTCCTCACAGAATCGATAATTTCTTTATTTTTATTTAAAACTATGAGTATTGGGTCTTGGTTTTTATACATCTTATTTAAAACTTCATTTATTTTAATGTCTCTTATTTCTTTCACACTTTTGTAAAGATCATCAAATATACTTAAAAAATTTGCACTATAATGTATTTCAACTAATAAAGTTGGAAAAAGCCAAATTTCTGACAAATCCGCACAATCAACTCCAGTCTTAAGAAAATAATTTGATTTTTTGTTTTGCAAATAGAAATCTCTCACCCATCTATCCAAAAGTGTGTCACCTTTGCATAATCCATATGCCTTCATGTTTTTACTTTTAAGTATTTTCAGATAATTATATTCTTTTTGAGGAGCAAGGAGAGCTCCATAATAATGTATTGCATGATAACAAACAATTCTTTCATCTGGGTCTATTTTTGAGATAAATTTTAACTGTTTTTCTCTCAATTTATTATAAAAAATATCAAGATTTTCTAATTTATTAAATGTTATTGACTGAACCATGGAATTAGAATCAAGAAAAGAAATGCCTTTTTCAATTGCAGTAGGTTGGTCGCTATTAGTCTTTTTTTTAAGATGTTCAACAAAATTATAGAGCTGGTCTATCCATTTATCATTTATTCTATACTTATACCCTTTCTGCTCAACAACACCATCTTCAACCAATTGTTTCAGCAACTTATGCACTGCCTGGTATGTTACAGAGACACCGAATTTCTTTTTTAGAAGATGATGTATCTTTTTTGTCTTCAGACCTGGGTTTGAGCTTAGAATAAAAATTAGTTTATCTTTAGTTGATCCTGAGTTCAATGAAAAATTTGGTACGAATAGGTCTGTTGACATGCAATTATTATGTGTTTTTTAAGTTATTTTTAAACTTTTTGGTTTAACTGTATTAAACGAAACATTTATAAGGAGAAAAGTTCAATTTTATATAAATCGGGGGTGTAACAGAGGTTACACTATACAAATATCATAATTAAAGGTGTAAACAAATGAAAATAAAAAAAGAAATATTAATGAAAACTGCTGAAGAATATGTTGGTCGTGATTCTCTGACTATTGTTAATTATTTAATAGGTAAAGAAAAAATTTCGGAATTTGTAATCGCAGAAGAGACTAATATTGAGATCCATCAGGTAAGAAACATCCTGTACAGGCTGAATAATCATAATTTAGCTATTTATATCAGGAAAAAAGACAGAAAAAAAGGATGGTATATCAGCTACTGGACATTAAATTACAAGAGATTTCAGGAATTGTATGAAAAATATCAGAAAAAAAGGGTTGAAAAGCTTAAGGATAAACTTAAAAAAGAGCAGGAAAGCAGAGAGGGACTGTTTATCTGCCCGAAACTTTGCTCAAGAATGAGTTTTGATAAGGCTATGGAGCACCAATTCAAGTGTCCTGAATGCGGAACAATTCTTCAGAAACAGGACAATTCCAGAACAATTGAACATCTTAAAGAGATGATCCAGAAGTTTGAAGCTGTTGCTTAATGGATTTCTTCCATAAATCCATCTGGATAATACATTTCTTTTCTTATAGAGAACTTTGAATTACCTATAGAGAACTTTGAATTATCTATAAATTGATCTCTATTTTCAGATGTTTATAGAGAATAATTCAAAGTTCTTCTTAAAGAATTTTGATGTTTTTCAAAATTCTCTATACCTTTAGAATCAGGATCTGATGATCTTGAGAACTTCAATTTTCTTTTCTTCCATGAGTTTCTTAGTATCAGCTTCAAGATTCAGCCTTAGCAAAGGTTCAGTGTTGCTGGGCCTAACATTAAACCACCAGGAATCAAATTCAATCGAAATGCCGTCAAGATAAAATATTTTTTTGGCATCTTTGTATTTTTCAGCAAGCTCTTTTATTTTTTCCTGTTTGTCATCAACTTCTGAATTTATTTCTCCTGTTGCATAATATTTATTTAATGGTTCAATTAATTCGGATAGCGTCTTTTCCTTTTTTGTGATTAATTCAAGTATCCTTAAAATTATGAAGAATGGAGATTCAAAATAATAATTGTCTTTGAGATAAAAGTGTCCTGAAAGCTCTCCTGCAAATATTGCTTCTTCTTTTCTCATCTTCTCTTTTATAAAAGAATGGCCCACCCTGGTTATTATGGGCCAGCCTTTGTTTTTTTCAATGATTTCAGGTACTATTTTGCTTGATCTTAAATCATATAAAATCTTTAACTTCGGGGTCTCTTGTAACAAGTCTTGGGCGATTAAGGCAGTAATCTTGTCACTGCCGATTGTGTTAGTCTTTTCATCAACAAAAAACAGCCTGTCTGCATCTCCGTCCCAAGCAATACCAAAGTCCGCTTTTTCTTTTATTATAAGTTTTTTTAAATCTTTTAGGTTTTCTTCTTTTAGAGGATTTGCTTCATGGTTCGGAAAATTTCCATCCAGCTCAGAATAAAGAGGAACTATTTCACAATTTAGGTGGGGAAAAAATTTTTTTCCAATCAATGCACCCATACCGTTTCCGTAATCAACAGCAATTTTTAATTTTTTTAGTTTTTTAATTGTCTGAAAACTTAGTCCATTTAAGATATAATCCTGAAGAATATCTGTTCTCTGCTCAATTATTCCTCGATCTTTATTCTGGGCAAAATTCTTATTTTTTACGATTTTTTCAATGTCTTTGATTCCTGTTTTCCCGCTTAATGGAATAGCTTTTTCTCTTACAAATTTAAATCCGTTGTATTGTTTTGGGTTGTGAGAAGCTGTAATCATGATACCTGCATCATAACCGAATTTAGAAACAGCAAAATACATCATCGGTGTCGATGAAAGACCAATTGATATCACATCTCTTCCCTGATCAAGAATGCCTTCTATTAATGCCTCTTCAAGTTCATTTGATGAGTCCCGCATATCTTTTGCAACAACCACATTTTTACAGTCAAGAAATGTAACAAATGCACGTCCAATTTTATATGCTATTTCCTTATTTAGCTGGTCAGGATATGTTCCCCTGACATCATAGGCTTTAAAGATTGACATAGCTTTTTTATAATTTGTTAAGAATATTAAAATCTTTCGTTAGTAAGTAAATAGAAAGTCAGATACGGAAAATGGAGTTTTTTTTGTTAACATATTAAGTTGAAAAATTTTCGTTGAATGTCCAAGATGAAATTTTTTTTGACATTTTACATTCATCTTTTGCTGATTAATAGACAATAAGAATAAGAAACATTCCGAAAATGGCAAAAAAAACCAGCATTCAACGGAAAGTCTATTCAATGTTAACTAAAAAAATTTTCCATTGTACACATAAAAAATCACAAGGTGATTTTTGGGCTTGAGAAATTTTGGATTTCCCAAATGTCGGAAATCCAAAGATTTCTGAGCACAGTCAAAAATCGCTTGGGCGATTTTCGATGTGTTGGAAATGTTTTACATTTCTAATCATCGTCAGGAACCTTAATAAATCTGTCTGTCGGTTCCTGAGATGTCGGCAATCGGAGATTGCTGAGCATCATCAGAAAAACGAAGTTTTTCCGAGATGTCGGAAACCCAAAGGTTTCTGAGCACAGTCAAAAATCGCTTGGGCGATTTTCGATGTTTTCCTCTGATTTTCTATTTATGTTATTAAATTTCTTCTGATGAAGAAATTTAATTAGAGTGGGGTGTTTGGCTCCTATAAAAATCTGAAAAAGTCAAGAAAAAACTTTTTCATATTTTTATAATAATTGTTTTGTCTTCAAGTTCAGCTTCATCAAGAATCTGCTTTTTTTTTAATTTATTTACATATCTGTAAAATGTTGCTTTTGAACATAATCTGTCTTCTTCAATAATAATGTCTCTAATTTCAGGAAGAGTTAGATTTCTTTTGTTAGCTAACTCTATGATTCTATTTTTTATTATGTATTTTTTATTTCTTTTTATTTTTCTATAAACCTTTTTTTTGTAAGGATCTTCTTGTTTTATATTTTTTATTGTTTCTGAAACAATTTCTTTTATTGTATTCTGGTCCAACGAACTGTTTTTTAGTTCTTTTCGAAGATTAATGTTTTCTTCTAATACACGCTTGTGTTCTTTTTTTAATTCAAGAAGTTCCTGATTCAGTTCTCTGATATCTTTTTTAATTTTTTCAAATGAATTTTTAAGAAGCTTCTTGTCAATATTTCCCCCACTCATTATTTTTTATAATTTTTTTTGATATTTAAATTTTTTCAAGAAATTGTCTTCGTAAAAATATCAGAAAAATAATCAATTGAATTTTTGAGAAATTGTATTATTGAGACAGCTTTGAGACAGTCTCAGTATGTTTTGAGATTAATTTGAGACGGAATAATATCTTAATCTCCAGTCGAAATAAAGGGGTGTCTCAACAATGTCTCATGAGACTGTTTTGAGAAGAATAGAGACAGATTGAGACAGAAAATAACTGAGCAATATTTAATATATTACTTAATAGTAAAAAAATAATGCTAATTTAAAGATTTTCACAACAGTTATTAATTAAATCATTTTTCTTTTTTTAATAAAAGGAGGTAAGAGAAAAATGATAAAAGATTGTATTTTCTGTAAAATTATTAAAGGAGATATTCCTAGCGAGAAAATATATGAGGATGAGCATGTCTATGCATTTTTAGATATTAATCCTGCTGCAAAAGGGCACACATTGGTTATCCCAAAGAATCACTCTGAAAATATCACTGACATTAAAAAAGAGGATCTTAAACATACTATCTTTGTTGTAAAAAAACTTGCCCCTAAAGTAATGGAAGCTGTTTCTGCAGATGGTTTTAATATAGGGATGAATAATTTTCCTGCTTCAGGGCAGGCAGTCATGCACTCACACTTTCATATCATCCCGAGAAAAAAAGGAGATGCTATCAAGCTTCCTGTACAGGGAAAATATGAAAAAGGGGAAATTGAAAAAGTAAAAAAGTTAATAATCCAAAAATTAAAAAACATAAAGCTAACATCATCCCAGCTTTTATAACATTAAGAACCAATAAATATAACGAGTCACAACAAAGAAAAAAAACCTTTATAAAAAAATGAATCACAGATTCATTTTTTTATCTTTTGATCTTTCTTTTTCTTTTCTGTTTTTTCATTCGTTTTCTTTGCCATTTCCATCTCATCTGGCCTTTTTTTTTCCATCTTCTTGAACTTCTTTTCATTTTATTAAATTTCACCTTTATTATCATGAATGGCTCGTCCGGGACTTTCATCAATCTTTTGAATTGTTTTGAACCCGGGTCACAGCCTTTCTTCTTTAGGTTCGAAAGGGCTGAATGATTGATTGTCCAAACATATGTTTTCCGGACTACACCAACGAGCCGTTAGCTTCTTTGAAATTTTTAGTTGTTTTTAAAAGTTACTATGAATTTCTAACAAATTTCATCTTGCTATACTTTTAAATATCACTCAATTTTTTATTACATACATGGAAAATGACACTATTGGATTAACTTATGAACTTCTTTTTAAGATTGTAAGAAATGAAAGAAAAAATCCTGATCTCCAAAATATTGATAAAGACATCTATGAGAAAATTATAGATTATGTAAAAAACAAAGATGATATTTATCATAGTTCTAAGGATTCTGTCACTCAAAAAGAGCAAGAAAAGATCCAGACACAAATAAAAAATATAAAAAAGTTAATCAAACAATTATTCAATCTGCGAGAAAAAAAAATAATTATTCTTGCAATAAACACTGCAAGAACTAGCTCTGAAATCAAAATAAAAGATATTCTTCCAGAAGAAAAAAAATTGTATGATATTCTGGTTGAGGTTTTGTCAGAATTCAGAAAGAGTGTATTAGATCATTTATTAAAAGGAACATATCCTGAGTATGTTGAAAAAAAGAAAACAAGAAGAAAAAAAGGAAAACAAAAATCTGAACAGGAAAATAAATCAAATAAAATTAAAGTCAGATTTCTTGACAACATTCCAAAATTTGTCGGACCTGAATTAGAGATTTATGGACCGTTTGAACCAAATCAGATCTTCTTTCTGCCTACTCAGATCGCAAAAATCCTTGTTGATAAAAAAAGGGCTGAAAAAATATGAGAAACCATTCATTAGCAAATTCAGACTCTTCTATGTAATGATGCACAAAATACATCATGTTTACACCAAAAAAAAGAGTATCAAATATTTTTCCAAATTATATATTGTTCTATCTCATAATAAGAAGTACAATATAACCGGCAATATCAAGCATCCCATCGCATGATTCCTCCCAATATTCTTCAAAGGAGCGATCAGGCCGATCGCAGTTGATGTAAATAAAACCAAGATCCCTATTGGTCCATTTAAAAATAAACTCATTGCAAAGATAAAAATAATTATTGAAACAACCAGCATCTTATAATTCACTTTAACTATTAATTTACTAAATATCTTTGAAAAAACAAAGTTAAAAAAACTGAAATACTACCAGCAACCAAAAATACAAAAACCAAAATTAAAAAAGAATTAAAATCAATCTCCATTAGTTTACTGATAACAACAATAGTCCCGTCCTTTGCTTTTCCCAAAGTATTGCTTTCATTTGACAAAAGAGCATTATTTAAATGAAGATCACAAATAAATCAAAAAAACCAAACTTATTTTACCAAATTTATTAACATCATTGTTGCTTGTTCGTATTGTGGAGGAGGATTTCTCCTTATTTCATCTATTGAACAATAGATTATTCCTTCTTGAGTTGCATGTCTATCTGTAAAAAAAAGTTGTACATTTTCTCTAGGAATCTCTGCATTGCGACCTAAACGCTCCAAATCTTTCAGATTAAAATCTCTGAGATAAAATAATAATCTATCTTCTTTATTCGGAACCCCATCTATTATAGGGACTCTTGCATATTCCCATGCCGAGCTTTCTCCATGAGCATAAAAAGATTCTATTATCATCTGCCCTCCTGGTAAAAGCGCATCATAATATCTTTTCAGTAAATTTGCTCTTTGTAAATCTGCTTCCTCAGAGCTAACTCCTGGATAAAGCACGTGCATAAATGATCCCATCCATATTATCGCGTCATATTTCTGTGGTGCTTCTTTAGGGATTCTATCTTTCATGTCATGCACATACACGTTGAAACCGTATTGTTTAGCAATATCTAACATTTTCGCACTTAAATCAACTGCATGCACTTCAACATTTTCTAAGTCATCTCCTCCATATTCTCTTAGAATACTATATTCTACTGTTCCAGGACCGCAACCCAAAAGTAATACACGAATAGGTTTACCTAAAAAAGATTCCTGCAACATTTTTAGTACCCTATCTGTAAGTTCATTTGACATATCAGCTTCATTTCTATTCCCTTCATCATATGAATCTGATACAATTCCAAAATTTATTGCAAGCCTTTTATATTCTTCTTTTGAAATTTCTGATTCACGCAATGCTTTTGTATAATCATCTCTTATTTTCCATTTTATTTCTGATGGCATATTATTATTAAATGCAGAACCTATTTAAAAATTTAATTGATTGTTATTATTTGCTAAGGACGATATGATGTCTTTACTAAAGTCTATCAACAAACTAATTTTATCCTGTTAATTATGAAAAATTGTATCCCAATCTAAAATTATTTTCGTTATTAAAGAAGAAAGTAAATGACAATTGGCTAAATAAGACATCCCATAACATGCGAGCCTTTAACCGCTCCCTTCGATCGCTAAAGGTTTGACCCAAACACGTGGCACTTTGCGCTTTCGCTTCAGTCCCACTCATAATAAAAAGTATAATATGACTGGTAGTATCAAACACCCCATCGAGTGGTTTCTGCCTATACCTTTCAAAGGAGCAATTAAACCGATAGAAGTAGAAGTTATCAAGACAATTAGTCCTATCCAGCCGTTCAAAAACAAGCTCATTAATAAAATAAAAACAATGATTGATATGACAAGAAGTTTATAATTTACTTTGACGATCAATCTTGAAAAAATCTTAGAAAAATACAATGTCAAAAATACAGCAACCGAACCTGCTATCAAAAAGACTACAATAAGCAAATAAAATTTTAATTTATCTATCTCAAGCAATTTAGATATTACAACAATCGTCCCGTTCTTTGCCTTTCCCAAAGTATTGCTTTCATTTGACAAAATATGTAATTTATACAAAATCTCTCTTTATTGGAAATAGAATTATTGATATAAACCTGGTTAATAGTTAAGTCAGAAAAAGTTTGAGATACATATGTTCACCAAATTGGGCATCCAAAAAATTTTTATATTATTAAACTGTAGATAAGAATTGGTGATATTTATGAAAAAACAATTTATAACAATTATGTTAATTTTTTTATCAATGTGGACTGACCCCCTTTTTTCGACAGGGAGATAAGCTACAGTATTGCCGATTTTTTTAACAATTCAAATTCTTCAGGCGGCAGATAACCGATTCCTGAATGCAATTGTTTTTTATTATACACCTCTTCTATAAAATTTTTTA
>WJJD01000017.1 GCA_014729915.1 Candidatus Woesearchaeota archaeon
CACAGATGCATGCATCAAATGCTATAAATGCGCTGAAGCATGCAAAGACAGGAGAGCAATTGATCTTACCCAGGAAGAAGCAGTAAGGGAATTTGAAGTAGGGACAGTGATTGTTGCAACAGGCTGCGAACCATCTGATCCTAGAGAAAAACCAGAATACGGCTACGGTAAATACGAGAATGTTGTTGACGGCATGGAATTTGAGAGGATTGTATGCGCAGGAGGCCCTACCGGAGGCGTCTTGTTAAGAAGAGACGGAAAGCACGCAAAAAGATTCGGGTTCATACAATGTGTGGGATCAAGAGACAAATCAATAGGAAAAGAGTACTGTTCAAATGTCTGCTGCTTGAATTCAATAAAAAATGCAATGCTAATAAAAGAGCACCAGCCTGATGCAGAGGTTTACATATTCTATATGGACATCAGGGCATTTGACAAGGGATTTGAAGAACTTTATAACAGGGCAAGAGAGCACGGTATAATTTTTATCAAGGGAAGGCCATCCCATATATATGAAAAAGAATCAGGAAAAAATCCTGTTGTGGTAACAGAGAATGTGCTTACAGGAAAAGTCATGGAAGTTGAGCTTGATATGGCAATACTTGCAGTTGGTGTAAGACCAAGCAGCAGCGCAAAAAAAGTCGGGGAAAAACTTCATATCCCTATTGACAACAATGGTTTTTTTATGGAATCCCACCCGAAGCTAAAGCCCATTGACAGCCCAGGAGACGGAATATATCTGGCAGGTGCTGCAATGGAGCCGAAAAACATCCACCAGTCAGTTGCATCAGCATCAGGAGCAGCGTCGCGTGCCTCAATACCTATGTCAAAAGGAGAAGTAGAGATTGAAGGAATAACAGTTATTGTTGATGAAGATAAATGTGTCGGCTGCGGACTATGTGTAAAAGCATGTCCGTATGGTGCAAACAAGGTAAATAAGGAGACAAAAAAAGTTGAGCACAATGAGGCTCAGTGCCATGGCTGCGGAACATGTGTCGCAGAGTGCCCGTTTTCTGCTCTTGACCAGAAACATTTTACAGATGATCAGATAACAGCTCAGATTGATGCGGCACTTGAAAACAATCCCCAGGATAAGGTATTGTGTTTTGCCTGCAACTGGTGCAGTTATGCAGGATCAGACCTTGCAGGAGTATCAAGGTTCCAGTATCCTCCTGAGATAAGGATAATAAGAGTGATGTGTTCAGGAAGGATATCTAAAAAACTAGTGATGCATGCATTTAATAAAGGTGCAAAGATAGTCTGGGTTACAGGCTGCCATCTTCCGACAGACTGCCATTATATATCAGGAAACCATTTTGCAAAAGCAAGGATTGAAAAATTACAAAAAGAGCTTCCCGAAAAGCACGGCATACCCTCAAAAAGACTTAAACTGAACTGGATCTCTGCTGCTGAAGGAAGTGTGTTTGCAGACTATGTAAAAAAACTTGTTAAGGAACTAAAAGAGATCAACAAAAATGAATGATATCAATTTCAAACTTAGAAAAGAACTTACCGGAAAGATCCCTGAACTGCTGAAATGTTTTCAGTGCGGAACATGCGTCTCAAGCTGTCCTGCAGAAAAATATGGAAAAGCATTCTCTCCAAGAAGAAAGATCCTTGCAGCCTTATATGGGGATGAAAAAATCATAAATAAAGAGCTGTGGAAATGTGTGACATGCAACTCCTGCAACGAGAGATGCCCTCAGGATGTAAACCCCTATAAGGTTTTGATTAAATTAAAAAATTACGCAATCAAAAATAATTTGGTGGAAGAATCCTTAAAAGATCAGGAGCAGCTTGTGAAAAAGACAGGTTTTGCAATACCAATAACAGACAGGGCAAACAGACAAAGAGAAAAGCTCGGCTTAAAAAAATTAAATAATATAAAAATCCTGGAGGATTTTTCTATTGAGCATGAAGAAAAAAATAAAGAATAATTTTGGGTTTAAAAAATGAGTAATCAGCAAGATAAGACCAGCAATGACCATGAAGAGCAAAATCAAAAATATGCCTTGTTTACAGGTTGTGTTATACCGATCCAGATTCCGCATATTGAAAAACTGTCAAGAAACATCCTAAGCAGGCTTGGAATTGAACTTTATGACATTGATTTTACATGCTGTCCGGTATATTCTGTGAGGGATGTTTCTGAAGAAGAGTGGCTGGTTATAGCAGCAAGAAACCTTGCAGAAGCCGAAGAAAAGGATATGGACATAATAAGCCTGTGCAACGGCTGCTCCCAGACATTAATAGAAGCCCATGAGATATTAAAAGACAAAGAAAAAAGAGAAGAGATAAACAAAAAATTAGAGCAGTTCGGAAAAAGATATAATAATAAGGTAAAGGTCAAGCATCTTTTGATGGTTCTTGATGAGAACCAGGAAAAAATAAAATCAATTATAAAAAGAGATTTTAAAGGATATAAGATTGCAACTCATACTGGCTGCCATCTCTTAAGACCATCAGGCACAATTGGCTTTGATGATGCTGAGGATCCTAAGAAGTTTGATGATATCATCAAGCTGTTAGGAGCAAGACCTGTTGATTACACCACAAAAACATTATGCTGCGGCTCAACAATGATAACAAAAGAAAAAGATATGTCTGTTGATATGATGAAAGACAAACTAAAAGATCTTGGCAGGTATAATATTGATATGCTGGCAGTCTGCTGCCCCAGCTGCTTTATCCAGTATGATAAGAACCAGGTTCTTGTGAAAGCCAAATATAAAAAAGATTACAAACTGCCTGTGGTGCATATTTCACAATTGCTGGGATTGTTAATTGGAATGAAAGACCATGAAGTTTATCTTGATAAAAACCGATCATTAAAAAGACAAAAAATATTTGCAAAATGAAGGTCAATGTTACATTGCTTACTCCCTTTAAAAAAATAAAGGAAAAAAGGGAGATCAGGCTTGAACTTGAGAATGGAGAGACATTTTATGATCTCATAGAAAAACTATCACAAGAACACGGTGATGATTTTAAAAATAATTTATTTGAAAGTGATAAAAAAATAAAAACATCAATCATGATAATGGTGAACGGAAGGACAATAACTGATGAAAAAAACCTTTTTCAAAGAAAACTTAAAGAAAATGAAGAATATGTATTTTGCGCGGCAATCGGAGGAGGTTAGATAATGGAACTTAAAGGTTATACAGGAAAATATCTTGATATTGATTTAACAAACAAGGAAGTTAAGCTAAAGGAGCTTCCCGAAGATTGGGCAAAAAACTATATAGGGGGCATAGGTTTTGGAATAAAGACCTGCTGGGACAATATTCCCAAAGATGTTGATGCATTATCTCCTGAAAATGTAATAAGCTTCTGGACAGGGCCTTTTGCAGGAACACTTGTCCCTGTATCATCAAAATATACTGCTGTTGCAAAATCCCCGTTGACAGGAACAATAGGATTCGGCATATCTTCCGGTTATTTCGGGGCAGAGCTAAAAAGAGCAGGATACGACGGTGTTGTAATCCGGGGAAAAGCAGACAAGCTCTCCTACATATTTATAGATGATGATGTAGTCCAGATCAAAGATGCAACTCATTTAACTGGAAAAACAACCTGGGAGACCGAAGATATCTTAAAACAAGAACTGGAAGATAAATCAATAAGAGTAGCATCAATCGGCTCAGCAGGGGAAAAACTTGTAAGATATGCATGCATAACAAATGCAAAGAACAGGCACATTGGAAGAAACGGCCTTGGCTGTGTGATGGGTTCAAAAAACTTCAAGGCACTTGCAGTACGAGGTACAAATGAAGTAGTTGTTGATGATTTGAAGACTTTACTAAAAGAAGTAAAGCAGCTATACAAGGACTGCCGCGGAGAAAAGATGTATTACGGCAGGGAAGGAACTCCCATAAAGATATTGAAGCATGACAAAAAAGCGGTCCTTGCAACAAACAATTTCCAGAAGATGACATTTGATGGAGCAGAAAATGTTTCCGGAGAAAAGATGATGGAAGAGAAAGTAAGAAAGATAATAGCATGCGAGATGTGTGCGGTTGCATGTGACCACGTCAATGTGATAAAAAAAGGAAAATATAAGGGGACCGTCGGGAGCATTGATTTTGAATCATTGTGGGCATTAGGCCCATTGTGCGGTGTTGACTGCCTTGATGCAGTGACAAAGGCAGTCCAGTTATGCGATACCTTAGGGACAGATACAATATCAACAGGAGTTACAGTTGCATGGGCAATGGAATGCTATGAAAAAGGCATCTTTACAAAACAGGATACAGATGGACTTGAATTGAATTTCGGAAACGCAGATGCTATGATAGAGCTTATTGAAAGGATAGGAAACAGGGAAGGAGAATTTGCAAAGATGCTTGGAGAAGGTTCAAAGCTTGCAGCACAAAAAACAGGAAAAGACACAATAAACTTTGCAATGCAGATAAAAGGTCTTGAGACAAGTGCGTATCCTTTCAGGGTGATGCAGACAGGTGCACTTGGGCATGCTACATGCATTACCGGAGCATTTTACCAGAGATCAGGAAGCTACCAATATGATGAAAAAGATGCTGTCGACAGGTATAGTCTTGATGACTCACGAGGAAAATTGGTTGCAGATGGAGAAGATGATTATACAGTTGTTGACTCACTTATAATATGCAAATTTTCACGAAGAATATATCCGGACAAGGAAAAGCTTGCATATTTATGGAATCTTGTTACTGGAGAGAAAATAAAATATCAGGATCTTTTAGATCGGGGAAAAAAGATATATACACTAGGGAAATGTTTCAATGTACGTCATGGATTCACAAGACAACAGGATTATCTTCCGAAAAGGGCATATGAAGAACCAATAAATGATCATATAAATAAAGAAGCTGTTGTAAAAATGGATGAATGGGATAAAGCTCTTGACGGATATTATGAATACAGGAAATGGGACAAAAAAACAGGTATCCCGAAAAAAGAAACATTAAAGGAATTAGATCTTGATGATGCTGCAGAGGAAATTGGTGTTTAGATGCAAGAGAAAATAATTGTTTGCGACAATGAGAAATGCACAGGCTGCAGGATATGTGAATATGTCTGTGCTGCAGTACATGAAGAAAAACTCAATCCCAGGCTTTCCAGGATAAGGACAGTAAGGATTGATCCGGTATTTGATCTCGCGATGAGCTGCAGGAAATGTGACAATCCAAAGTGTCTTGATGCATGCGCAAGAAATGCAATAAGCCAGGATCCTGAAACAAAACTGATAAGCATAGACAAGGAAAAATGCGACGGCTGCGGATACTGTGTTGATCAGTGCAGGTTTGGGGTCTTATCCATTGGAATAGATGACAAGGTTGCAATTGTATGTGATACATGCAGAGAAAAAAATGACGGTAAGCCTGCATGTGTTGATTACTGTCCCAAAGAAGCATTAGAATATGTTGCGATTTCTGGAATAGATGATGAGAAAGTTAAAAAATTTCATCATAAGGTTCAGGAGAACATAGATAAAAAATGAGTTATTATCGTTAAAATATTATGTAAGTTAACAAAAAAAACACTATTTTTCATAAGGGATTATTATGTACGTTCAAAGATAAAAGCCTGCAGTTCTACATCATAGACAGTTTTGTATGCTGCTTTGTTAATAATTGTGAAATTATTTGAAAGATAATTATAATACTGAGTTGATGATTCACTTCCGAAAATCTTTCTTCTTATATAAATGATTTGTAAAGCATTATTAACATAATCTTTTTCCTGATCAAATCTATTCCACAGAGTGAAAATATTATGCTCTGCAGCACATCTGTAAATATCTTCCTGTGAAAAACAATCTGTCTCAGAATAAAAAACAAAAGAATGAATAATGTAACCTGGTTCTAAAATTATAATCGTATTTTCATCTCTGAAATCCTGGATAAATGAATCAATTCTGTTCCAATCTTCATTATTAATTTCAGAGTTATGTCTGGTTATAGAAACAAGAGACAGGAATAGTATTAAAATTAAGAAACAATATTTTACAAGGCCTGGTAATCTATCAATCATATAACCCAGCAACGCAGTAAAAGGAATAAGACAGTAAATAACATACCTTGTCATGAAGATATTTTCAAAAAAAAGAGAAAATAATATCGGAATCAGGATCGGGATGGTGAATAACAGGAAAACATAGATTAAAACATTCTCTTCTTTTTTTACTGATGAAATTTTTCTGGATTTAGAAGAGAGAAAAAATAAAAAAAAGATTAATAAACATGTATATAAAAAAAACAGTGAATCTGAACCAGAAATCCCAGGGAGTAATTTCCTTAGCTCAAAAAATGAAAACCTCCATATATCAGAACTAGTGGTTTTTGAGTAATCAGACAATCTTAAAATATGGGGAATAAATGAAATTACTAAAATAAGTTGTACTACAATCCATTTCTTAAAGTCTTGTTTTCTCACAGTAATATGTTCGATCAGAAAGATTATATTTTGGGTGATAATTACAAAAACTGAAAAAAAATGGGAGTATAGCAGCAGAAAGCTAAAAACCGTATATTCAATATGTTTTTTATTTTTTATAGTGTCAAAGAAAAAGAATATAGAGACAGCAGATAAGAAAAACAAAAGAGAATACATCCTTGCTTCCTGTGAATAAGCAATGTGATAAGGAGAGAAACACAAAATAACAGAAGAAATTAGAGCGATTTTCTTATCAAAGATTTTTTTAACAAGAAAATAAAATACCGGAAGAGATAATGCTCCAAAAACTACGGAAATGAAGCGGATTCTGAAAATATTATGGTTAATAATCGGAAAAAGAATCTTCAGAATGAGGGTATAAAGAGGAGGGTGTGGTTCATTTGGAGAGATAATATTGCTGAAACTGAACTGGGAGTGGTAAATAGAAATTGATTCATCAAGCCAGAGGCTTTCATCAGAAATACCTTTTACCCGAAGTAAAATAGAAAGAATAAATAAACCACAAAAAAATATAATCTCCTTCTTGTTCATAAATAAAAGATAGTTTGAGTTGCTATATAAAGTTAGTCAGTCAATAAAATATGATTTCTTTAATTTAAATCCATATACGATAAAAGAGAATAAAGCTGCAAGATTCAGGAGAAGAGTATATGGATAATAAAAAAATATCGCAATAAAATATATTAATTTGGGTTTGATTTTAAAAACTTTCCAGGAAACAATTACAAATAACGGGCTTAATAGTCCTGAAAGTATTCCGAAAATACTTACAAAAGAGACTCCCCATTTTGGAATCATGTAAATAAGGTATATTGGTCCGCTTAGACTGAACCATCTGAAAAGGTAAAATAATCTGTTCTTTAATCCTGAAGGTAGCCATAATAATACTTGGTAGATTACAAGAAAAATATTTGCAATAGATGTGAATGTCCAAATGAACTGGTTTGCAAAAAGAAAATTTATTTCAAAACCTGATTTTCCTCCAAAGAGATATTTATGCTTCAGAATGCACTGAACACCGCCGTAAAACCATCTCATCCTCTGGTTAATGAGATCCTTTATTGTTCCGGGTCCTCTTGTATAATAAACAGCATTTTTTGGTGTGATTACCTTGTATTTTTCATTGTTAATCCTGAAGTAAATATCCAGATCCTCAGTAAGAACTTTTTTGCTGAAATACCCGATCTTGTCAAGCACTTTTTTATCATAGCAGGCTGCTGCACCAAAAAACCAGATTGAATTTGAAAATACTTTAGAAAAAGAATGTCTTATCAGGTTAATAAAATGAAAGTCCACAACCTGAAAGAATTGTATGAATGAACCTGGTTTGTCAATTAGAGCAATACCATTTGTTGCTCCGACAGATTTATCTTTGAATGGCTTTACAATTTCTGGTATAAAATTTTTCTGGATTATTGAGTCAGCATCTAATGAGAGGATGTACCTGTATTTTGCTTTTTTGAGACCGAAATTTAGTGCTTTTGACTTTCCTGCATGATCTGATTCCAATAGTCTCACTTTTTTGAATTTTTTCACAATATCTCGTGTGCTGTCAGTAGATCCGTCATCAATCACAACAATTTCAAGCTTATTTTTATCATAATTCGAATTAAGAACAGCCCTTAATGTTCTTGATATTGTTTTCTCTTCATTGTAAGCAGGAATGAGTATGCTTATATTTGGAGAGAAATCATATCTTTTATGTTTTTTAAAAAAGCTAGCTATTACAATTATAAACATTAACAGTAAAGCAATAAATGAAATGAATGATATTACCATAGCGAAATTCAATATTATATTTGAAGAATAAAATTCAACATTCATGATTTATTTTAAATGAATTAATCTATATATTTTTATGGTTTCATATATTTTCTTAATTGAAAACCTCATTATTAACATTAATAATGTTAATCATAATGCATTATAATGCATTATGCTCTATTATACAAACATTATTGCTTATTTTATCTTTTAAATATTTTTTAGTAGATAATTTTTCGTTTTTTTGAAATAATAATGCCTATAACATCAGATAATGTTAAAATTATCTTATTTTTAACTTTAAAACGTCTATTTTTTTATTCTCATTATAATGCATTATTCAAATATTATAATGCATTATAATGCATTACTAGACATTATCTTTCTTATTTTGCTTTATTTTTGTTTTAATGAGTGATTAATCTTTTTTTGGGCATTATAATGTCTATAATGGAAGATAATGCAAAAATAACGTTATTTTGTTTAAATTAAAAAACGAGCTTACTCTTTGCTGAAGTAAAAAATGAATATTTAGACATTCAGTTTATATTATAAAGAGTTCTTATCTTTTCCTTATTTTTAATAGAAAAAATCTTTTGACCATTGGGTTTTTTAAATTCATCAATGATATCTCTTTTAGATTTTAAAGAATTCATATAGACACGTATGGAATTAATGGATTTTCCCATCTTCCTGGAAATGTCTTCATATGTTAATGGTGCATCCTCATTAAAAAGAAAATTTAAAAGATCCTGTTCTCCTCCGGAGAGCTTCTTTTTATATGAAGCAGGCGTTTCTCTTGTAACAAAATGAGTTTTAGATTCTTTCTCTGCATCTTTTTTATCAATCTCATCAAAAATTTCCTGCTTTAACTCATTCGGATTAATTCTTGATGCGGCAATCTCTTCAAGATATAAAAAAAGCTCTTCATGATACTTTTTTAAATCCTGCTTTATCATCTCTTTAATGTTGTTCTCAATATTAGAAATCTCTAATTCAAGCTCCTTATGGTTGTTATGAAGATATTCAATCCAGGCATTAATTTGTTTTATATTATTAAAAACATCCTGTTTATGTCTGATGTGCCTATTATCAAGTTCTTTAGTGTTTTCCCATATTTTTGCAGTGTTATTATGAAGATATTTAATCCATTCATTATGATGGGAAAGATTGTCATGAATCCTTTGAAAAGAATTATTAATTTTATCATCCTGTTTTTGTTTTTTTCCAAAAATATCTTCTAAAAACCCCATAAAAAAGTGAGTGTCATTTGAAATATATAAATATTGCGGCATGGCAGGTCTTATTTTTAATTCCAGAAAAAAAGGTTATTTGAAAAGTTCATTTCCTTATGTATGTGAGAAAAGAATAATTGTTATGATCAATTGTTTTTACAAGTTTCCACTTTGTTAAATTGACAACAGGAAAATACGTATCTCCGTTATAGTCCTTATGTACTCTTGTTAACTCAAGTCTGTGTGCAATTTTAAGTCCGTATTCATAAATTTTTTTTCCTCCGATAAAAAACACTTTTTTTCTGTTGTTTGTTTTACAGTATTTAATTGATTCTTCAAAAGAATTAAGGACAATAATACCTGGATAAGAAAGATTTTTTTTTCTTGAAAGCACTATATTTTCCCGGTTCTTTAACGGTTTTACAGGAAGAGATTTATATGTTTTGTGACCCATAATAATAGTATTGTTTATTGTTAATTCTTTAAATCTTTTCAGATCTTCCGGAATATGCCAGGGCATTTTCCCGTCTTTTCCTATAACATTATTTTCTGAAACTGCAGCTATAACAATAAATTCAGTCATTTTAAACAGCTATCTCAAATTTAATATGAGGATGATGCTTATAGTCAATTATTTTTGTATCAGTATAATTCCATTCGAATATTGAAGAAAAATCAGAAGTTCTTATTTTGGAAAGCTTATATGGATTTCTTGTGATTTGTCTTTTCATTCCTTCTATATGATTTATATAAATATGAGTGTCTCCTAAAAATCCGATAAGTTTACCTTCTCTTAATCCTGTTTCTTTTGCAATCAGATGAAGCAGAAGTCCATAGCTTGCTATGTTAAACGGAAGACCTAATGCAACATCAACAGAACGCTGATTCCATAAAAGATTAAGTCTGTTATTAATAACAATCAGTTGGAAACAATAATGGCATGGCGGCAGAGCCATTCTTGGTATATCAACAGGATTCCATGCAGAAACAATCAGTCTTCTGTTTTCCGGATTTTTTCTAAGTGTGTCAATGACATTTTTTAGTTGATCAACACCTTTTCCTTTTTTTTCCTTGTCATATGAAATATATTCGGCACCGAAATTTCTCCACTGCCAGCCGTATACAGGGCCTAGTTCCCTTTCCTTCATCATTTTTTTTTTTGTCTCTTTATCATGTGCATAGGCTACAACATCAGGAGAACACCATTCATCCCAGATATGATTATTTCTTTCCTGGAGCCACTTCTTGTCAGAAATTCCTTTTATAAAGAATTCAAGTTCTGATGATACCAGTCTTAAAGGAACTTTTTTAGTTGTAATTAATGGAAATCCCTCTGCCATATCATGCTCAAATTTAACACCTGCAACTGCAATCGTCCCTGTTCCTGTCCTGTCTTTTTTATCTTTTCCATTCTTAAGAATTTGTTTTACAATTTCAAGATATTGTTTCAAACCAATCAGCCCCTAAATACAATTGAACTGTTTTCAGATTATAAAATTTTCCATATTTTAAAATAGCTTCTATAGAAATATTTTATGAGAGGTGAATTTTTTTCATGGGATTTTTACAGAGACTTTAAAATCCTAGTATTTAAATAAATTGAGTATATGTAGAATAATATGTCTACACTAGATGGATTAGAAAAACTGCTTGGAAAATCAACCTACTCTCAGAATAATTCAAATATTTTATTTACAATAATTGGTGCAGTTATTCTTATTGTTGGAATATATATATTAAATTATATATTTAAATGGTATGAATTTGATTTAAACATAAGTGAAGAATATCTACTAATAGCATCTTCTATTGGCTGTATTATAGGAGGATTATATATTGCATTTAAGAATTTATAAAAACAAGTAGAGCAGCTGTAAGCCACTTTCTGTAGGTCTCTACTCACAAAGAATAGGCAGACCTTCTCAAACATTCAACTAAGCCTCATTCGAGTTGCACCGGAGAGGGCTCACCGTTTCATCCTTCCCTGAAAAAATGTCTGGAGGTTAACTCAGCTCTTTTGCAAGAGCCTTCGCATCCGTCATCCTGCTTTTCAGGAGGTCTCGTTTCTGAGTGGTTGCCGCCCTTTTCAGGACCTTACTTTTGTAAGTCTCCACTTCCTCAATAAATGAGGGGTGTGTGGACTTTCCTCAGTGATTAATCACCGGTAGTTGAGCACTGCCCTACATATAGTCGGAGAAATCTTTTATTTATATAGATGATGGTTAATTCACTTTTAATTTATTGACAAAAAAACTTTTTGAAATAAAACAGTCATTTATTTTCAGAAACAACACTCACTTTTATCCTTCTCAAATTTCGTGGGCCGTCAAGCTCAACAACATTGATTGCCTGCCAGGTGCCCAGCAGCAATTTCCCGTTTTTTACTGGAACAGTAATTCCAGGAGAAAGCATCGCAGCTTTAATGTGAGCTCCTGCATTCCCGTCAACCCTATCATGCCGGTATCCTGCTTTTTCAGGAACTGCATTATTTAATGCATCAAGAAAATCCAGGCATATGTCAGGATCATAACTTTCAATAATCACAATTCCTGCTGTAGCATGAAAAGCATAAACATGGCAGATTCCATCATTGACACCGCAGTCAGAAACAATCTCATTAACCTTATCAGTAATGTCAACAAGCTCCTGGTGTTTTGAAGTTGAAATTTCAAAAATCATAATAAAATAAAAACAGAACTAATTAAAAAAATTTATTACAAATGCTTAAACCACACATACTTTTATCAACACTCATTGCATTATGAATTTTTGTTTTAACAAAAATTCATAAATTATATGTTTCCCCTGAGCCGTTCTGCTTCAAGCACTCTGTCTATTGCAAGGATAAATGCTCCATTTCTAAGATAAGTATCATTCTCAGAAGCAGTCTTTTTAACATTCTTATAGGCGGAGACCATGACTGCTTCAAGCTTTTTTAAAACCTCTTCTTCTGTCCAGTAATATCCGTAATTATTCTGCACCCATTCAAAATAACTGACTGTTACACCTCCTGCATTTGCAAGAACATCAGGAATAACAGTAATATCTTTCTTATTAAGAATCTCATCAGCTTCAGGGGTTGTGGGGCCGTTTGCAAGTTCAACAATAAGATCGGCTTTGATGTTCCCTGCATTTTTTTCAGTAATCTGGTTCTCCAGAGCTGCAGGAACTAAAATATCAGTTTCTGATTCTAAAAGCCCTTCATTTGTAATTTCTTTTGAATTAGCAAAACCATGGACCTTACCTGTCTTTTGCTTATGCTTGATTAAATCAGGAATATCAAGACCTTCTCTATCAATGATGCCTCCTTTTGAGTCACTTACTGCAAGAATATTGTATCCCCATTCATAAAGGATTTTTGCCATAAAAGATCCGGCATTTCCAAATCCCTGGATTGCAACACAGATACCGTTTGGATCAAGGTCATTTTCTTCTGCATATTTTCTTAACACATAAGCACCTCCCTGTGCAGTTGCAATGCCTCTACCTCTGCTTCCTCCAAGCTCAATCGGCTTTCCTGTAATGACTCCCGGAAGATGCCCGCCTTTTATCTTTTCAAACTCATCTGTCATCCATGCCATTATCTGTGGATTAGTATAAACATCAGGAGCCGGAATATCTTTTGTCGGACCAATAAATTCATGGATAGCTTTGATATACTCTCTTGAAAGTCTTTCAAGCTCAGCAGATGAAAGATCTTTGGGATTTACTTCAACTCCGCCTTTAGCCCCTCCATAAGGAATATCAGCAACAGCATTTTTTATTGTCATCCAGAAAGCAAGGCTTTTGACTTCGCCCATATCAACATCAGGGTGAAACCTTATCCCTCCTTTAGTCGGACCACGGGCATCATTGAACTGAATCCGGAATCCATTGAATCTTCTGATTTTTCCAGAGTCCATTCTTACAGGAAAATTCACATTCAACATTCTTTTCGGATTAAGAACCAGACTTTTTTCTTCCTGATCTAACCCCATTATTGTACCTGCTTTGTTCACTTGTTTTTTAACATTATCAAATACATCCATATCAAACACCCCCAATAACAGAAATAAGCTAATAAAAATAAATCTTTTTATTGAATCATTAAACGTATAAATGTACTGTTATTTATATTCTCAAGCAAAATAAATTAATTAAGTATGCTATATTTTGAAAAACATCAAAATTCTTATTAATAACAAAGATTATTTAGAACAGTATACGAGGTGTTTTTATATGAGAAAATTTATTTAATTTGATTTTAGTTTTGTTATCTGTTTTTGTTTCAGCAGATCTGACTGGTAAAATAATTTGTCTTGATCCTGGTCACGGAGGAACAGATCCAGGTGCTGTAAATGGAGATCTCTTGGAAAAAGACATAAACCTGGACATATCTTTCCTATTGAAGGACATGCTTTTAGTAAGAAATTCTCAAGTTGTCATGACACGAACAACAACTTATGAATCTCTGGGAAACTCAGATCGAGCATATATATGTAATGATGCAGGAGCTGATCTTCTGATATCTATCCATACAAATAGTGTTGAAGACCCTAATTATGACGGAACTTATATGTACTGGTTCAAAAAAGAGGACAGGGCGCTTGCTTCAGTCATGCAGCCAATCATGTACAATGAACTTGGAGATTATGAAGGCCAGCCAGTTACATATTATGGGATTCCTGATTTTATTGATTTTGGGACTGACAGGTTCGCTTCAGGTACTCTTATGAGGAGTGATATGCCTGCAGTCATCACTGAGCCGGTTTTTATGTCTAATCCAACAGAAGCCCAATGGCTCTCTTCAGCCGGTAGTGAAAGAAGGACACAGATTGCTCATGCACATTATTTAGGTATACTTTCATATTATGGAATCCCTTTGGACCCTGTTTGCGGGGATGATACTCTTAACCAGGAATCTGAAGAGTGTGATGGATTTGACCTTGGATGGAACACCTGCATTTCTTTGGGCTTTGACGATGGGACTCTTTCATGTACAGAGGATTGTACTTTTGACACAACCTCATGTACAACATCAGGACCTGAATGCGGGAACGGAATCTGCGAAGGAAATGGGGAAGATTGCTTTTCCTGTGAATCAGATTGTGCCTGCTTTGGAAAAGATTGCAGTTTCGGTTGTTGTGGTGATGGGGTTGAGCAGAATATGGATAGCAAGAAATGTAATATAATTTAATTTTTTTCACTTTTTTTTTCAGCAAAAAATACAAAATCACAGGCAGAATAAGACATCCCATCGCGTGATTCCATATTATATTCTTCAGAGGTGCTATCAAACCAATTGCTGTCGATGTGATCAAAACAATTATTCCAATTGGTCCTTTTAAAACTTAACTCATTGCAAAGATAAAAATAATTATTGAAACAACCAGCATCTTATAATTCACTTTTACTATTAGTTTACTAAATATTTTTGAAAAGTAAAGTGTAAGGAAAACGGACACACTTCCAGCAACTAATAACACTATCACCAAGATCAAAAAAGAATTAAAATCAATCTCCATTAGTTTACTGATAACAACAATAGTCCCGTCCTTTGCTTTCCCCAAAGTATTAGTTTCATTTGATAAAATATGTGATTTATATAAAATTTGTTGTAAAAAATAGTTCTTACTTTACTTATTCTTTTTTTTATTAGAATAGGTTTGCAAAGCTTTCAAGAATTCTGGATTATGGCCTAATTCATAACAAGCAGAAAAAGGGTTTGAATTAATAGACATTAATGAGTAAAAAAATAAAAAAATTTAAAATTAATTAATATAAGAAAAAAGGTATCTTTTAATCCAATTCAACAATATTGTTATCAATGACTTTATAGAAACTTAAAGCCTTATTAATTCCTCCTTCTTCATTTACGCTAAATGTACCTGAGGCACCCTTGTAATTTTTTATTTTTAATAATTCATTTTTGATGGTTTCTGTATCAGTTCCAACATTTCTAATTACAGAGGAAACAATGTTAATTGCATCATAAGAAGAATCCGCTGTTATTCCAGGATCTTCATTGTATTTTGCCTTGAACTTTTGTTTAAATTCTTCTGATGGGACACTTACAAAAGGACCAATAACTCCATCTAGAATATTCTCACTAATTCCTAGAATTTGAGCATTCATTATCATACCACCATGTGTGTAAATTTGTTTATTAATGTCTAACTCTTTCATTTGTTTTATAGTTAAAATCATTTCTTGAGGGAAAAGAGCAATGAAATAAATATCAGGTTTTTTCTCCTCAGCTTTTAATAGTACAGTTCTGTAATTTCTTTCTCCTTCTTCTATTGCGAAATTATTTACAACTTCGCCACCGAGATTCTCAAATTCTTCTTCGAACTTATCTTTTAATCCAAGTCCAAAGTCATTGTTCAAATAAATAATTGAAACCTTTTTTGCCCCTTCTTCAAAAGCTCGAACAGCATTCATTTGTGCAAGTTCATCGCCATTAAACCAGAATTTAAATATATATTCACCTGATCCAGCAATGGCCCCTGAAGTAGAGCCAGTGTTAATTAAAATTACTTTATTCTTTTCTGCTATTGGTGCTGCTGCTAAAGTTGAAGCAGAACAAGACTCACCAATTATAACACGTACTTTATCAACAGATATTAATTTATTTATTGCTGTAACTGTTTTAGTAGAGTCACATTGAGTGTCTTCCACAATTAAAGAAAATTCTTTATTATTAGTACCTTTGTTAATTTCTTCAATTGCCATTTGAATTGCTTTTAATGAAGCTTCACCTTCATCAGAGAATTTTCCTGTTAATGAAAGCATGGCTCCAATCTTAATGGTTTCTTGTTTTTCAACTTGAGAGCAACCAATTAGTGTTAACATTAATATTAATGAAATTGAGAATAATATTCTATTAATTCTTTTGTAGTTCATTTTAAAATATGAAGTTTGATAAAGTTTTTAAAGATTACGATATTTCCCGTTACTACTGTTTAGGTGTTTTTATGGGTTGGTTTGATATAGCAAAGGGTGCTGGGCTGATTTTTATAGATGACTCAATATCTGATGGAGTCATATTTTCTCCTTATACTTGTCGTCTTTCAGAAGCAATTGATGATTTGATTATAAATGCTTTTGCTGAACAAGGCTTTGGAAAATGGGAATTTCCGACAAGAGTTGGTGCTCAAAATTTAGAAATGCTTTCCTCTGTTCCAGATGAGACAGGAGAAGCAATTGATTTTTTACCACATACACATACAATTGTAAGAGGAGATTGTGAGCAAAGAGTTGCACAAGCACAACAGCCTATAGAGGTGTTAAGACCAGCTGGAGAAGCTCAGATATATCCTTTTTGGAAAAATAATGTACGCTCCTATAGAGATCTAGGAACACTTTTGGGAAGAGTATTGCTTCAACAGAGGTTTTACCGAGTTCCTTCAGGAGGGCATTCTCAATTTACTAAATTTGAAAGACCAGTAAGTGAAGGTCATGCTCTTCATAAAACAAGAGAAGAAGCCACTCACCAAATGTTTCAAAGTATAGAAACCCTAGAAAGATTAGCTACTATGCTCGGAATACCTTATTTAAGTGTTGAATCACCTAAATGGGATAATCATCCTTTTAATGAAAGAATGTGTTATTTGCTAGCTTTATTAGATGAGGGTGTAAGTTTGTTCGGATCTGCATACAATCAAGGTACAATACTTACAGAAAGATTTGGAATTCAATATCAAGATAGAGACAGTGAATTTAAGACACCCTTTATTAGTACATTTGGAGTAGGTTTGCTATATAAGTTAATGATGACCAATTTAGATCAGAAAGGGTTTATATTGCCTCCAGAAGTAGCACCTATAGAAATAGTAATTCTACCAATTAATCCCTCAAACTCATCAGGTATTGAAGATTATGTTCGAGAAGTTGAAGATAGTTTAGTTGCAAGAAATTTTCGAGTTAAGATAGATAGGAATATGGATGAAAGATTATATAAAAGAAGAGAAAAATATGAGCAAATAGGTGTTCCAATAAGATTAGAAATTGGAAAAAATGAGTTTGAAAGTGACAATGTTAGCCTTTATTTAAGATGGGAATATGATGAAAGGCAGCAATTAATGGAATACAAAATTGGAAAAGAGGACTTAGTTGATAGAGTTGAACAATCTTTGTTTGATTATTCCAATTGGGCTTCTAAGAGAAATAGTTCCATAATAGAAGAGAGAATAGTTCAATGTACTAATACTGGAGAGTTACGTGAAATTGTTGAGGGAGGCAAAGTTGGAAAGTTTTATTGGTGTGGAGAAGCTGATTGTATAAATCAAATGTATGGAAAGAAAGATCATGTTTCAAGAGCAAGAAGTGAAGGTTCAATTGGTATTGGCAAGTTTTTAGGTTGGGATACTCATTCTGAAGATGTATCTGAAAATCAATGTATACAATGTAGTCAAGCTGCTGATAAAATTGCTTATTGGTCAAAAAGGGCGTAGATTATGGTCTCTTAAGGTTCTTTCTTTATGTTATATCAGATATCAAGCCAGGAGAATAATTCACTTGAAAGTTCTTTGTCAGAAAAAGCATTATATCCTATATGTTCTTCATCAATAATCTTTAACTTATGGTGTCCTTTTCCCTTTTTAAGCAAACTAAAAAGTTCTTTTGATCTTTTAGAAACAACAACATGGTCTTTTTCGCCATGTAATAAAAAAATATTCTTGTTCTTCAAAATGTTAATATAATCTATTGGATTTATGTCAGCCACTCCTTTAACTAATCTTTGCCATTCTTTCATATTTGGTATTCTCCATAGATTAGTCCAACCTTTTTTTATTTTATAGTATAATTCTTCAATTGGTTCGGCTTTTTCATCATTGAATCTTGAATGATTTTCCCAGTTTGTGGGTGCTGCAACAGATATAATAAAATTTATATCCTTTGACTTTGCTCCAGCCACTAATGCAATTGAACCACCAAAACTATTCCCTACTAAAATAATTCTATTCAGGTCCCATTTGAGTCTTTGATTATCTATTGTTTTAACTGATTTTTTTTTTATTATATCAATTGTTCTAATAATTGTCTTAACACAACTCTCCCAGGACATAACACCTTCACTTGCCCAAGTTCCAATATAATTAGGAAAAACAAGTATAATATTTTTATCAAAAAAATGCTCTAATTTTGCTGGATTATGTTGATATGGGTGGCTTGGAAGTCCATGCAAGAAAATCATAAAATCATAGTTCTTACTTTTGTCTATCTTATTTTTTATCCATAAAGTAAAAGCAATTCCTTGTTCTTTTATTAAATAATATTTTACCATTTTTTATAAATTCTAAATGTTCCCTCCTAAATAAAGATGTCTTAATTTTTTTTTATTTAACTGTTCTTTTTTTCCAGACCAAATTATCTTTCCATTTTCAAGAATTACCACATTGTCCGAGAATTCAATTGCTTTTTTTACGTTTTGTTCTATCATCAGTATTGTTATTCCCAATTTTTTAATTTCAACAATTTTATTTAAGAGTCCAGAAACAATCTTTGGGCTCAGTCCTTTTGTTGGTTCATCCAATATTAGCAATTTTGGTCTTTGCATAATTGCTATAGCAATTGCCAACATTTGTTGTTGTCCACCACTTAAATAAGTGGATATTTTATTAGTATTTTTCTTTAATTCTGGAAATATTGTGAAGACTTTTAATAAACAAACATCGAACTCTTTTATATCTGACTTTCTTCCAGCTATTATTAAGTTTTCAAATACTGTTAACTCGCTAAAAAAAGACATATTTTGCGGCATATATACTATACCCAATTCAGATAATTTATTTGTTGGAATTTTTGTAATGTCTTTTTTATTAAAAATTATTTTTCCTTGGCTAATTTTTGCTAACTTAAAAATTGTTTTTATTAACGTGCTTTTTCCAGCTCCATTTGGACCTATAAGTAAGGTTATCTTTTTCTTCTTAATATTTAAACTAATTTTATTTATGACATTTAAATTGTCATATCCTGCTTTGAGATTTATAAGTTCTAACATTTAATCACCTAGATATATGTCTATTACTCTTCTATTGCTCAGTACTTTATTTGGATTTCCCTGTGTAATTAATTCTCCTTGATGAAGTACAATAACTTCATCAGCAATTTTTGATACAAAATCCATATCATGCTCTACCATAAGAATTGATTCTCCTTCTTTTATAAGTTGCCTTAGTATTTTTGCCATCTTTTTTCTTAATTTAGGATTAATTCCTGAAACAGGTTCATCCAACATTATTAACTTATGTGGCATAAGTAAAGCCATTGAAAAATCTATTAATTTTTGCTGTCCATAACTTAATTCAGATACTTTTTTGTTTAAAGAACCACCCATCCCAGTAATAGCTAATATCTTTTTTATTTTTTTATTCTCTTTTTCAAAATATCTTGAGTTTCCAAAAAAGAAGGAAGATAATAATGAAGAGTTAAAACACAAGTTTAAATGATCTTTTAAAGTCAAGTCTTGGAATAAATATATTTTTTGAAATGTTCTAGATATACCTAATTTTGCAATTTGCCTAACATTCATCTTTTTAATTGAGAAATTATTCAATTTTAAGTCTCCTGAATCCTCTTTAACAAGTCTTGAAATAATATTTATCAAAGTTGTTTTTCCAGCCCCATTTGGACCTATAATCGCAGTGAGTTTTCTTCTTTTAATTCTTAAAGATAAATTCTTAATTGCATGTATTCCTCCATAATTTTTTGAAATATTGATAATTTCCAGCATTTTAATCAAAATCCATTTTTCCAAAAAAACCTTTTTTATTGTAGAGCAATAATATAATTAAAATAGATGAATACATAATTTGTCTTAAAGGACCTATAATCGTATTAGATATGTTTAAAAATCTTATGCCTTCTGTTAAAAATATTACAAAAATTACTCCAATAGCTGTTCCTCTAAATGATCCCACTCCTCCGATTATTACCATTGTTAAGATTATAACAAATTCAGTTAATGTGAATTGAGAAGGGTGAATATAAGAAACATAAACTGCAAAAAAAGCACCTGCAAGAGCTGAAAAAATGGCTGAAATTGCCAATGAATAAAACCTTATTGTACTAGTATTCTTGCCTAATGTTTTTAATTTATTTTCATTATTCTTTAAAGCAATAAAAAAAGAAAGTATATTTGATTTTTTTAGTAATACTAAAACTACAACAAAGAGAATTACAGCAATCCAAATCATAAGCAGGTAGTGAATACTAGAGTAGATTGGGAAACCAAAAATAAATATTGTTTTTGTGATAGATATACCATAGGGTCCTTTTGTTAAAAAAACAAAGTTAAGAAATATTGAATAAACCAAAAAACTAAATGCTAAAGAAGCAGTTGCAAAATAATCTTTTTTTAAATTTTTTGTAAAAAAGTTCAATACAAAAGAGGCAATTAAAGACAAAATTACCACAAAAATCAGTGAAGAAATAAAATAAAAACCATTTGATATTAATAAAACAAAAGTATAAGCGCCAATTCCAAAAAAAGAAATAATACTAAAATTTATAAGACCGGTATATCCAGCATTCAAGTTTAATGCTAAAGATAAAATAAGATATATACCAAACAATATTAATAAATGGATTAAGTATTGTTCAATCATTTAAATCGCTCCCAAGACCAAAAATCCCTTTAGGGTTATACAATAAGAATAAGAATAATAAACAAAAAGTAACTGCTTCTTTATAACCTGAAGGTAAGACCCAAACAGCCAAATTCTCTACCAGTGCAAGAAAATATGCACCAAATATAGTTCCCCAGAGATTACCTAGACCACCAATAACAGAACTAAC
>WJJD01000118.1 GCA_014729915.1 Candidatus Woesearchaeota archaeon
ATCATCCCCCGTGTCTGAATTACCCTGAAGATCATAAATCCCATGAGAAGAACAAGAACAGGGATCCTCAGCCAGAGGCTCCGGAAAAAATCAGGTATTTTTTTCTTGAAACTCAATTTGCTTAAGATAAAATCATTGAAGCTTCCCCTGGGGCAGAGATTTCCGCAGAACCATCTTCCCCTGAATGGGCTTATGATCATAAGACTGGCAAAAACAAGCAAAAGAAAATATCCGAGCTTCGGAAACCAGATGCCTCCGATCGAAACAATAAGGACCAAAACACCAAGATATCTTGTAAACTTAAGCATAAATTTCTAGTTTCAAGACTCGTTTAAAAAATTTGCTGAGTACTGAAAAATATTATATAATTATTGAGGTTCTGAAATTTGTATTAGTTTCAAAAACCAAAATAAAAAAATCATCTCTTGAAGCAAAGATAATAATTAAATCTTCTTTCTTCTCAACAAAAGACTGTTTGTCACAACACTCACTGAAGAGAATGCCATTGCTGCACCTGCAAAAACAGGAGAAAGAAGCCAGCCTGTAAAAGGATAAAAAACACCTGCTGCAAGGGGTATTCCTAAGACATTGTAAAACAGCGCCCAGAACATGTTCTGCCTTATCTTTGACATGGTAGCCCTTGAAAGCCTTATTGCTTTCACAACATCAAGGGGATCATCCTTCATCAAAACAACATCTCCTGTCTCCATTGCAACATCTGTACCTGACCCCATCGCAATCCCGATATCAGCCTGAGCAAGAGCAGGAGCATCATTGATCCCGTCTCCGACCATCATCACTTTGCCTTTTTTCTGCAGTTTTTCAACATACTCTGCTTTATCCTCAGGAAGGACCTCTGCAAAGACATTTCTTATCCCTGCCTGGTCTGCAATCGCTTCAGCAGTCCTCTTATTGTCCCCGGTAATGAGGTAGGGCACAATCTTTATCTTCCTCAATCTTGATACAGCTCTTTTAGACGAATCTCTGATAACATCTGCAACAGCAATCAATCCAAGGACTTTTTTGGAGTCAGAAAGTATCATGACTGTCTTCCCATGGTTCTCCAGCTCTTCAATCCTGTCCTCATATTCACCAATATCAATATTGTTCTTATCCATCAGCTTCTTATTTCCGAAATAATACTGCTTTTTCTTGATTTTACCTGAAATCCCATGCCCGGGAACCGCCTTAAAAGAGCCTGGTTCATCAATATTGACATTCTCTTCTTTTGCTTTTTTCACGACTGCATCAGCAAGAGAATGCTCTGAATTCTTTTCAAGGGAAGATGCGATCTTTAATATTTTTTGATCATCAGGATAGATATCTGTAACAACCGGCTCACCCCTTGTTATGGTCCCTGTCTTGTCAAATATGACATATCTTACCTTGTGTGCAGACTCAAGAGAATCACCTCCCTTGATCAAAACACCATTCTTTGCACCAAGTCCTGTTCCCACCATGATGGCAGTGGGAGTCGCAAGCCCCAATGCACATGGGCATGCAATAACAAGGACTGATACTGAAGTTATGACAGCAAATGTAATGTCGCCTGAAATTGCGTACCATGAAATAAAAGTTATAAGAGATATCAAGAGTATAGCAGGCACAAAATAAGCTGAAACAGTATCAGCAAACCTCTGAATAGGGGCTTTTTTACCCTGGGCTTGCTCAATCAGCTTGATAATTCTGGAAAGAGTTGTATCCTCTCCTACTTTTGTTGCTTTAAATCTAAAAGACCCGTGCTTATTGACAGTCCCTCCTATGACCTTGTCCCCTTTCTTCTTTTCAACTGGAATAGACTCTCCGGTGACCATGCTCTCGTCAATAGAAGAGCTCCCTTTGATAATCTTTCCATCAACAGGAATCTTCTCTCCGGGCTTTACAATAATTACATCATCTTTTTTCACATCATCAACATCAACAACAATTTCTTTATCATTCCTGATAACAGTCGCTTTTTTCGGAGATAATTTCATCAGTTCCTTGATTGCATCGCTGGTCCTTGATTTAGCTCTTGCCTCAAGATATTTTCCAAAGATTACAAGTGTGATCAGCATGGCTGATGATTCAAAATACTGTCCGAGTCCGGGCTTAAAAAGTACAGCATACACACTGAAAAAATAAGCAGCGCTGGTTCCCACAGCAATAAGCGTATCCATGTTAGCTGTCCTGTTCTTCATAGCAGTAAACATTCCCTTATAGAACTGGTAACCAACATAGAACTGGACAGGTGTTGCAAGAAACCACAGGACATAATCTTTGTAAGGGAAATCAATCCCCAGCCACATAAAGACCATGCCGACTATAAAGGAGGGAACTGCAAAGACAAGGCTGAGATAAAATTTGTTTCTTAGTTTTTTTATCTCCTTTTGCTGCCCGGTCTTATGAGAGTCCCTGTCAAGAACTTCTGCACCATAACCCAGGCCAGTTATCTTTTCAATAATATCTCCGGTTGAGATTTCTTCTCTTAAAAAGATTACAGCTTTTCCGGTGTTCAGATTAATATTTGCTTTCTTAATCTCATCCATTTTATTAAGTTCCTTTTCTATCAAAGTAGAGCAGCTCGCACAATGCATTCCAGTTATCTGGAGTTTTATCTCATTCAAATCTTCAACAGGCTCATAACCAGAATCCTTTATGACCTGTCTGATCTCTTCCTCCCTTATTTTTTTTTTATCATATTCAACTGAAGCTTTTTCAACAGCAAAATTCACATTTGCAGACTCAATCCCTGCAGCCTTGTTCAGATTCTTCTCTATTGTCTGCGCACAATTCGCACAGTGCATTCCTGAAATCTTAATTTGTGTTTTTTTCATTTTTTTTCATCATTATTTTTTTATCTTATTTTTAAAGTCATTTTTATATTTTCTATCCGATCATATTCACTCCTATCCCGAAAATTATGACAAGGAAAGTACTGATAAAAAGATAAGCCATTGTGCTTTTTTTTCCAAACTTTCCCCATATCATCGAAAGTTCTGTAATGTCTGTTGAAACACCGACCATAATCATCGTAAGGACAACACCAAGTCCTGCACCCATCTCAAAAAGCTGTCCTGCAAATACTGCAAAGCCTTCTGAGCAGAGCTCAATTATTGCTGAAACAGGGACTGCAATCAGGACAGACAGGATGTTGTTTTCTGATCCAAGATAAGATTCTATGAACTCTACAGGAACAAATGCCTTGAAAAGCCCTGCAAGCAAAAAACCTATGAGCAGGAATTTTCCCACATCTCCCATGATCTCAACCATGTTTTTAGGAACAGATACAAACATCCTTTTTACGATAGGCTCATTTTTCTTTTCCTTTTCCCGAAATATCTCACAGTCATGGCATTCACATGTCTTTTTTCCTGTATGCTCAGGATCAAATTTTTGTTCGATCCATCTTTTTTTCTCAAACAGGCTGAGTATGATTCCTGAGATAAACGCAATAGCAAGTGATACCGCAACCAAAAAAAGAGCATTTTTCAAACCCACAAATCCCGACAATATGAATATATGGACAAAACCTCCCCAGGGTGTTGCAAGCAAAAACGTGAGTGTAACTGCAGTTGATGCGCCTTTTTCCCTGAGCATTGCTGCAAGAGGAATCACACCGCATGAGCATATTGACAAAAACAGCCCGGATATTGTAGCAAAAAACAATGATCTCAGGTCATTTTTGCCATATAAGTCAAGCAATGTTTTGATTGAAACAAACTCATGTACTGCTCCTGCAATCACCAATCCGAAGATGAGCCATATGCCTGTATCCATAAAAAGATCAGCAAGAGCATAAAAATATGCTAATACAAGTTCGATATACATTTTAATCATGAATCATCTTGCAGTTATTATAAAACTTGCGTTAATAAATTAAAAGTTTTTGAATTTCTAAAAAAATAGAAATTCATGGATTTTGTAAAATTTGTTATTGCCCATCTGATTTATGAAAACATATATCTGCCCGATTCTAGATCTGACTTTTTGATGAGTATATTTCCATTTTTAATCTCATGTTCAAGATAAGATGGCCAGCATCCTCCTCCTTGGTTCTTTTCCCCTATTGATTCAATCCGAAAATTCCTTCCGCAGTTGTTGCAGATGACATCGTTTCCATTCTGCCTGTATCCTTTATGGCCTCCGCAGACATCGCATGCATCAAAAGCTGTCCTGATATTCCCGTCCTGTGCTCTTACAGCAAAATACTTAATCATAGTTCCCTCATGCTC
>WJJD01000119.1 GCA_014729915.1 Candidatus Woesearchaeota archaeon
AACTCAGGCCACATCTTCTCCAAAAAAATCCATTCAGAATAATTTGACTGCCACATCAAAAAATTAGAAGTCCTCTTTTCTCCGCCTGTCCTTATAATAAGATCAGGATCATCAGCCATATACAGGTTCTTAGAAAAAGTCTCTTCATTGATCTCATCAATATCCAATTTACCCTTTTTGACCTGTTCTGCAGTTTTTTTTACTGCATCAATAACTTCTTCACGTCCTCCGTAAGCCATTGCAAAATTAATAACAGGCCCGTTATAATCCTTGGTCTTTTCAACAATCTTATTTATCATCTTTTGGATGTCATCAGGAAACATCCATGTCCTTCCGATGACATTGACTTTAATCTGATATTTCTCAATTCTTGGATCATCAAATGCCTTCTCAAAACTCTCCCGAAAATTTTTCATGAGAAATTCAAACTCCTCTTTTGGTCTGTTGAAATTCTGGATAGAAAAACAATAAAGAGTAAGTTCTTTTATACCTGACTCATTGCACCATTCAAGAAGATTCTCTACTTTTTTTGTTCCCCATTCATGGCCTTTCCAGGGTTTTAGCATTAATCTTTTTGCAAATCTCCTGTTTCCATCAAGGATAATTCCTACATGCCTTGGAACCTTATTCTCTGAAGGTTTCATATAAGTTTAGGATTTGTTTCACATATATAAAAATTTTTATTCCAAAAAGCTTATATATTTACATACATTTCCTAACATTGAATTATGTAAATGGGTCCTTATAAGAGCTGAACATTGAATGTTCTGCTGTGAATATGAGACACTCTTACATAATACAGCCCGGCATGAGAGTACCCATAGGAGCTCACGTTAAAAACAAGCTATGAGCCTGGGAGTTAGTGTTTCGGGCAACAACTATTATCATTATCATATCAGGACAAGTATTTATTATCATTCATTCATTATTTATTTAAAATTGTTGCATTGGGAATGTATTAGTTTTTATGAATACTTGTTCTAAGATAAACCAGCATAAGAGGTAATTACATCATGTTCATTAGATCATTAAATTCATTTTCATACAGTAGACACTTTCTTATGCTGGACTAGATATATTTAAATAGGAGGTTAAAATGGGAAAAATCAGTCCAGTATCAGCAAAATATATTATCCATGCCGAAATTGATATTGACGGAATTGTTGACAGACCCGATGTCATAGGAGCGGTTTTTGGTCAGACAGAAGGACTTTTAGGAAGTGAATTGGAACTTAGAGAACTTCAAAGATCAGGAAGAATAGGAAGAATTGAGGTAGAGACAGAAACAAAATCAGGTAAGACAAAAGGCTCAATCGTGATACCTTCTTCACTGGATAAAGCAGAGACAGCTATTGTAGGAGCTGCTCTTGAGATTATCCAGAGAATTGGTCCGTGCAATGCAAAAATCCATGTCGGAATGATTGAAGATGTCAGGGTTTCTAAACGAAGATATGTCATTGACAGGGCAAAAGAGCTTCTTAAACAATTAATGGACAATGTCATGCCTGATTCACAGGAACTTTCAGATGAAGTTGCTTATTCTGTAAGAGTCATGGAAATTAAAGAGTACGGAAAAGCAAGACTTCCTGCGGGACCTCAGGTACAGGAAGCAGATGAAATTATTGTTGTTGAAGGGCGTGCGGATGTGCTTAATTTATTAAAACATGGAATTAAAAACGCAATTGCCATCAAAGGAACCTCTGTTCCAAAAGAAATAATAAAATTAGCAAACAAAAAAATAGTAACTGTTTTTGTTGACGGTGACAGGGGAGGGCAATTGATTGTCCAGGAACTTATGGACATTACAGAAATTGATTTTGTCTGTATGGCACCACAGGGAAAAGAAGTTGAGGAGCTTACAAAAAAAGAGATCCATAAGGCTTTAAGAAGCAAGATTTCTGCTGAACAGGCAAAACTTGATTTAAAAAAGTCCAGGTCACGAAAAAAAAAAAATATTCATCTAAAAAAAAGTATAGCAAGAAAAAACAGAAAAGTAAAAGGAAAAAACAAAAAAAAGAATTAACTGAAACTGAAAAAAAAAAATTTGAAAAGATGCTTGAAGGACTCATTGGAACAAGAGGAGCATATATCCTTGATGAAAGTACAAATATTCTAGGAAAAGTGCCTGTAAGTGAATTGACTTCTACTATTAAGAGTCTCAGTTCAGGAGTTTATGCAATTATATTTGACGGAGTCATAAAAAAAGAGCTTGTCTCAATTTGCGAATCAGCAAATGTTGTATTTCTAATTGGAATGAGTTCTGATGTTAAGGATTCAAAAACAAATATAAATATCCTTACTGTTGATGATTTTTAATTTTTTTTATTCTTTTGAAGAGTTGAAGTATATTTTTATATCAGCACTTTCTCTTAGTTCATCAACAAATTCCTGGTAGATTTCCTGCTGCTTTTGTGTGAGAAGATTTTGTCTAATCTGTTCTTTTACTGCCTCAAATTCAACAGTTTCTTCTTCTTTTATATCATGCACTTTTATTATATGAAATCCAAATAGGGTTTCTACAACACCTGAGATTTCCCCTTGTGACATGTTAAAAGCTACCTTTTCAAATTCTTCTGCCATCTGCCCTCTTGTAAAATATCCAAGATTACCGCCTTTTTCAGCGGAAGGACATTCTGAACAATTCATTGCTAGTTCTGAGAAATCTTCTCCCTTTTCAAGATCTTCTATAACTTCCTGTATTTTCTCTTTTGCCTGTTCTTTTGAAAGATTATTCTGACATCCCTGGCTCTGGTTATGGCAAATTAGAATATGGCTTGCATTTACACTTTCAGGTACAACAAATTGTTCTTGGTTCTCCTCATAAAATTCTTTTATCTGCTGGTCTGTTGTCTTTGCCCTCTTGGAAATTGTTTCATTCATAAGTTGAGTTAATTTAAGCTCTCTTTTATATATTTTAATAAACTCTTCAAGTGTTAATCCCTGTGAGTCAAGTTCTGTTAAGAGCTGATCTTCAGACATCATATATTGGCTTAATGTCCTGTTAATTGCTTCTCTTGCTTTTTTATCTGAAATCTGTATATTTTCCTGTTCTGCTTTGTTTAATAAAAGCTCCTCATCTATTAGCTGCTGGAGCAGAGTTTCTTTAGTAATCAACCCTGCATACTGTTCAGGAATCTTTTCAAACCTGCTGTTTAGTTCTTCAATTGTTATTACCCTGTTATTCACTTTAGCTGCAGCCATTTGTTCTTCCTGATTTTTTGTAAACCAATGATTAAGATTAATTTTTTTTAGAAAATCACCTGAGTCTGATCTCAGATATATTCCTGCTGCTCCCAGAAGAATAAATAAAACTAGTATTCCAACCATTGATAAATTAATTATTTTTTTTTTAAAATGCTTGGATCTTATTTTTTTAATTTTTTCAGGTATTTTTTTATCTGTTTTTTTTTCCTTTTTAATTTTTTTTGAACTTGTTGATTTTTTATTTGCCAATTTTCTCTTCCCTCCTCCAAAATAATAACAAAAAAAGACAATATAAAAAGATTTTGATTTTAAACACAAAGTTTTATATATCTCAAATTCTATATTGTATTAGGTGATTGTTTTTGACAACTGATTTTGATAACTTAATGGAATATCAGAATATGCTTCAGAATAATCTTGCTAAAGAGAGAAAGATAAATAAGAAGATAGAATTATTAAGTATTATAAATCAGATGACAACCGGTCCAAAAAATATTGTTCAAAAAGAACAAATTATTATCGAAGCAGAAAGTAAAGGTTTTACTGAAAAAGAGATTGAATCAATTTTAGCTGAGTTAAAAAAAGATAACATAATATACGAACCTAGTCCTGGATATATTAAAAAGAAATAAATCATGGATTTTTGCAGAAAATCCATTGTGTTTTGACTTATTTTTTTACAATCCCTAATCAGAAGACTCGTCACCTGCTTCTATTTCACCAAAACTGCATCTTTGGCATACAAAATCAGAAGGATCATAATCCTTATGAACAATCATAGTGATTTTTTTACCGCAGACTCCACAATCCAGTTCCAGTTCTTCAAAAACAAAGTCATTTTCCATTTTAAGTTCAGAAAGAATGAATTTTGATAATATAAATATTGTGTTTTTAAAGAAGCCATGTAGAGGAATAACTTTATAAATATGATAAAATTAAATTGGTTCAAAAAGGTGAAAACATGAGTAAAAGAAAAGATTATATGATTCGAATTAAGGATGTTCCTATTTCCTGGACTAACAAAGGCACTTATAAAAATCTGCAAAAGGCTTTGAATAATTTCCTATCAAATGAAGAATTACTGCAAATTGAAAATTCTATAACACATCTGCACCTGATAATAAAAGAATATAATCATAAAGTTCCGCAATATTCTTTTAAAGTATACGAAGAACCAATATTTTTCACATTGAAAGGAACTTATAAGAATCTTGTCAAGATTGTCAACAAGATTCCTGATGGTGAACAATTTTTCCAGATAACAACCACACCGACTCATCTTCACCTTATAACAAAAAAACCAGAAAAATCCAGAAAAAAGAAAAAATAATAATCAAGTTTTTTTCTTAAGTATTAGTTTCATTAAAATAAAACCAAATCCAATTATTATCCAGAACAATAGATCATTTATTATTCCAAGTCCAAAGAGAACCATATTTAATATCAATATAAAGATAATAAAAATTGATATGTACTGAATTTTTTTTTTCATTTTAATTATAAAAGTTGGTTATCAATAAAAGTTTTTTTAAATTAACTTATGGTTTATTTTTTTATGTCATATATATCTGATATAAAAATATCTAATAATTTAGTTCTTGCTCCAATGGCAAAAGTTACAAATCTCGGATTCAGGCTGCTTTGCAAAAAATATGGCGCAGGTCTTGTCTACAGTGAGATGATAAACTCAAATGCTCTTGCCAGAGGCAACAAAGCTACTAAAAAAAAATCAATATCAACTGATAGAGAAAGACCTGTTGTAATGCAGATTTACGGACAAAAACCTGATCTCTTAATAAAAGCAGCAAATTCCCTTAATTGCGATATCATTGATCTTAATCTTGGATGTCCGGATTTGTCTGTCATGAGGATGGGTGCAGGGGCTGCTCTTCTTAAAAGGCCAAAAAAAATATATGATTTAGTAAAATCTATGGTAGATAATCTTGATAAGCCTGTGACTGCAAAGATCAGGACAGGACTTTCTAAAAATAGGATTAATGCAGTAAAAATTTCAAGACAAATAGAAAAGGCAGGTGCTTGTGCAATAGCTGTTCACGGAAGAAATGTTGCCCAGAAATATTCAGGAAAAGCTGATTGGGACATAATAAAGAAAGTTAAGGAAAGTGTTAATATCCCTGTTATTGCAAACGGAGATATTTTTGATGAAGAGTCTGCAGAGTCCTGCTTAAAAACAACTAATGCAGATTTTCTTATGATAGGAAGAGCAGCAATTGGCGAGCCTTATATTTTCAAAAGAATTAATTATTTTTTTTCAACCGGAAAAAAGCTTGAAAAACAATCAATAAGTCAAAAAATTGATGATTTTTTTGAATATGTAAGATTGAGCAGAAAATATGGTACAATAAGATATGCTGAGGTAAAAACACATGCCCAGTGGTTCACAAAATCAATTAGAAAGGGAAGTAAAATCCGTAAAAAATTAACAAAAGCAAGAAATATTGAATC
>WJJD01000120.1 GCA_014729915.1 Candidatus Woesearchaeota archaeon
AAAGGCTTGATTATAAGATAGAATGGGATCATGATTTTCTTGCCTATATAAAAAAATTAGAAGAAAAAAAACCGGTAATTTTTTGCGGGGATCTGAATGTTGCGCACAAAGAGATAGATATCGCAAACCCCCAGAAAAACAAGAGAAATGCAGGATTTACAGATGAAGAAAGAGAAGCATTTACAAAGATCCTTGATTCAGGCTACATCGATACATTCAGGCATTTTCATCCTGAAAAGATAAAATACTCATACTGGAGCTACTTTCATAATGCAAGAGAAAAAAATATCGGCTGGAGACTTGACTATTTCTGTACATCAGAAAAATTAATCGGCAGGGTAAAAAAAGCATTCATATTAACAGAAGTGACGGGATCAGATCATTGTCCGGTCGGTATTGAAATAGAATGATTCAATTGCAAGTTCAATAGTTTTTTCCCTGTATCTTTTTAAATCAGAAATATTTACAAACTCATATGACAGATTCAAGAATCCGCCTCATAATAAAAGGAAGGGTCCAGGGAGTGTTTTACAGGCTGAGCACTAAAAAGAAAGCCAACTATCTAAGTTTGGGAGGCTGGGTAAAAAACCTGGCACGCGGAGATGTTGAAGTGGTTGCAGAAGGAAAAAAAGAAAATTTAGAAAGGCTCATAGCATGGGCACGGCAGGGCCCACCCGGAGCAAGAGTTGATGATATTGATGTTTCCTGGGAAGAATTTACAGGAGAATTTAATGAGTTTAGCATAAGATATTGAATCTGCTCTGCAAAATAATAATAAGAAACTGACAAAATTTGGAATAAATTTTATATTTATAAATGAAAAAAACAATGTTTTTTGAAAAACTGGATGAAAAGAAAGTGCAGTGCCGGCTCTGCCCCCACAACTGCAAAATCTCTGATGGAAAAAAAGGGATCTGCGCTGTCCGTGAAAACAAAGAAGGAATCCTCTATTCTCTTTCATATGAAAATGTAAACACAATGCATATTGACCCGATCGAAAAAAAGCCGCTCTACCACTTTTATCCCGGAGAAAAAGCCATGTCAATTGCAACTATGGGCTGCAACCTCTCATGCAGATTCTGCCAGAATGCGGATCTCTCACAGACCCCGAGAATCACAAAGATACATGGAGAAAAAGTCACTCCAGATGAGATCGTGAGAGCAACAGAAAGAAATGACTGCAAAATAATAGCATATACATATTCTGAGCCGACCATATTCTATGAGCTTGCTTATGAGACTGCAGTAAAGGCAAGCAAAAAAGGCATAAAAAATGTCTTTGTCTCAAACGGATATATAAATCCCAAACCTGTTAAAAAGATTAGTCCTGTTCTTGATGCCGCAAACATTGACCTCAAGTCTTTTAGAAAAGAATTTTATATGGATGTCTGCGGATCAAGGCTGCAGCCTGTTTTAGAGACCATCAGATTAATGAAAAAGCTGGGAATATGGTTGGAACTAACAACATTACTGATTCCGGGCAAAAACGATTCTGAACAGGAAATAAAAGATATTGCGCAGTTCATTGCATCAGTTGATAAAAATATTCCCTGGCACATCTCAAGATTCCATCCTGATTATAAGATGAGAGATTCAGGATATACTCCATTAGAAAAAATGAATCTGGCATTTAATATCGGGAAAAAAACAGGACTGAATTACATCTATCTGGGAAATGTGCCTTCCCGGGAACATAATGATACAATTTGCCATAGCTGTAAAAATCATATAATCCGGAGGGCTAACTTCTATGTAAAAGAGAATCACATCGAAGATGGAAAATGCGGATTCTGCAAAGAGACAATACCTGGCGTGTTTTCATAAAACAGACTGATTGAATCTTCGTTGTTGTTTGTGTAAATGGCATCTAAAAATTCATCCCATAATGTTTCTTTGGCAAACAAAGTATCAGTATAATTCCCTTCATATCCTTTACCAATATAGATACTAAATCCAGTGAACTCATCTTCACCACGATGGTTAGCGATTGTTGATTCATTTAGATATTCTATAAGATCTTCAGCAGATTCCTGAAGATTTTCAATATCCTTTTTATCTATCCATTTTTCATCTTCTGCAAATCTTTTCATTACCACTTCTAAATATGTTTTAAGGTCATAATAATCATTTGTTTTTGGTGTAAGTCTTTTGGCATGAAAAAAAGGTTCTCTTATATTTTCATCTTCATCATCGTATTCGTCAATAATTGCGATTGAAACTCCTGAAAAAGCATCCACTTTTTCATAAAAATCCTGATTTGGAATTTTCATTGCTGAAAAATGCCTGGTATGTTCTTCTCCATAGGCCTCAACCCATGCTTTTGCAGTCTTTTCTGGAGTTATTTCAGTAACGTCTGCTAAATTATTGAGCCATGTGTGGTAAGGGGTTCCTGAATACGGCATGTTCTGGCTTGTTCCGGCAATGATTCCTGCATGCTGACCAAAAGCAGAAGCAATCTCTGCCATCTGCATCTGGCATGCATCAAACCCGATGATATCAATAGGTTTTTGGAAATGATGACTTATCTGCTCTACAGCTTGACGCAATTCAGATTCTGTCAGGCTGTCATCATGGCTCCTATCATAACCCACATTCCTGAATTCAGGCACTTGCTCAGATAAACCATGCAGTGAATCACCAGAAAAATCAAGAATACCGTTTCCATGACCCCATATTATCAGATTTAATCTTTCTGTCGGATACTCATCTATGACATATTTGACTTCCTTCACAAGAACATCAGGATCTCCCATATTAAGTTCTTCAGAATAACTCTTTGCACTGTAAAAAGCATTTTTATCGCTCTTGTTTATTAAATACAGTTTGTTGTCCTTGTCTTCAGGCCCGTCATAAAGTACAAATATTCTCGGTGCTTTATCAGTTTCATCAAATTCCTCTAATCCTTCAGCCATTTCCTGCATATCAGCAATTGTTGCAGGAGGATTATCATCTTCCTTATTATGATCAAATCCTAGATTGTTGTCTCCTGACATATATATTAAAAAAGTATTTTCTGCAGGTTCAGGCTCTTTTTGGACAGGAGAGAAAGCAAGCGGAATAAACGAATGGTGACAATCAGGATCAGGAGATGTTGCAGAAAGTTCGCATATTCCGTCACCTGAAAACTCATCAGTACGATCTTTAGGAATTTCCAGAGGGTAATTTCTCATGATTGAATCAGAATTGTCCTGCGAAACAGGACTATAATCAAAAAATGAATTAATATTATTTATACCGTTGAAACCGGAATTTGCACAGAGCATTGCTTCAGCAAAAAGTGAAACACTTTTGAATAAATTATACCTATTAGTCTTTTGCTCTGTTCCCGCAAGTTTTTGGGCTGTTCCTGAGACAAGACCTCCAGCAATTAATGGGATGCATCCGACTGAACCACCTGTGATTGCTGCAGTCTTGACTGCCCTTTTTCCTATTTCTTTTATAGGTGCGAAAAATCTATGATCAGGAATCTTATCAATAAGAAAATCAATTCCAGAGGAAACCGAACTAATTAAGTATCTTTTTGAATAATTTCCAAGAGTTGCACCTGCTGCAAGCCCTGCAGCAGTACCTATACCCGGCAAAAGGATTGTTCCGAGAGCTGCCCCGATCTTTGCTGAAGAGAGAACAGAACTCAGGTCATAGACCAGGCTGAATACTTCTCTTGAAGATACAGCATAATCATCAATTGTTTTGTTTTCAGTATGATAAAAATTCTTCAACTCAGCAGCAAGACAGCTTAATCTTTGTCCCGGCCTGAAAAAACTGGCATCTGATGAATTCTCATGGATTTTTTCAAACCATGGGGCAAGATTCTTATAAGTATCATTAAAAAAATTTCTAATATCATCAAAGTCAAATTCAATTGTTCTGATCAGCTGATCAAGCCCTGATTCTTGTGTTTGAGGCGTGAGGAATGTAACTTTTGGCACCTTTTTATATATTATTTACCTTAAAGTGACAACTTATTAATATATTTAATCTTTTTCAGCTGCTGAAAAAGAATTCAGTGAGATTTATGAGAGTCTTTATTATTAAATTGAAAAGAATGGTATTGATAATACATATATCCTACATATGTCTTACAAATATAATATAGAAACATTTAAATAATACATATATACCTAAAATATCATACAAGAATATTACAATACACAAAAACAGCCTCAGTATACTAAAAACAACAAAAAATGAGTAAAGAAGTAGTTGTAGTAAACATTCGCCTTCCTGATAATATTGTGTCGTGGCTTGATTCTCTTGTTGAAGAGGAAGTATACAACTCAAGATCCGAGGCGATCCGGGAATTTTCCAGGCATTATGTGATGAGGCAGAGAGGTGAGTGCCATTCCTGACAAGATCGTTTCTGTAAGGATGCCTGAATCACTTGTCAAAGAGCTCAAAGCACTTGCAGAGAAAAATCATTATCTTGATATAAGTGAAGAGATAAGGTCAATATTGAGAGACAAATGGATGAAGCACAGTGATCCATATTCTGATGAGCTGAAAAAAATAAGAAAAAACCTGGCAAAAGTCACAGTTCCTGAAAAGATAGATGCACTAAAGACAGATCTTAAAAAGCTGATGGAGGGATTAGATGATATCAGATAGGAATGTCAGCAGGATCCTTCTTGTATTTCTTCTGATCTTAGGGATTTTTTTTGCGCGATCCCAGCCGCAGGAAATGCAGCAGAATTCAACATATGAAATCAACGGACATACTCTGCAGAAGATTAACCAGTCTGCATATCTTCATGAAAAAAACTCTTCAAAAATAATATTTCAAAACGTTTCAATAGAAAAGATTACTGACTTATTTATAGGCAACTTAAATCATAAAACAGATGTTTTTGCAATAAACAAGGTAAATATTGATAAAGCAAGATTGATATTAAAAAAACACACTGACAATATAGAATATATTGCATACTGCCCGGATTTTGACTTTTCAAAAAATTCCTGTCAGAACTGGCAGGATTCAGGAATAGAATTTATCCAGAATACAACACACATCATATTCACTATTGATCATTTCAGTGCGTATAAGGGAGAAACTTATAAAAAGCAGTCAACTCTTACAACCCGGGTTTCATCAGACATTAATATCGTTACTCCGTACCAGAAGATTAAAATTTATGCAAATTACACAGGTATAAATGAAACAATTTCTGATGCAAAATGCAACATCACAATTGGATCTGAAAACTATGCCATGTTAGAAAATGATTCACTTTATATTTTTTCAAATTCACACAACACTCCCGGGATATATAATTATATAATAAACTGCTATTCACAGACCTTTAAGAATAAAACAAAAATAATATCAGTAAATATCTCAGAACAACCTGATAATGATGATGATACTTATCCAGAAATTATTGACTGCAATGATAATGATCCTGATATTAATCCCGGAAAAGAAGAAATTCTTTACAATGGCATTGATGATGACTGCAATCCGGACACATTGGATTTCATATTATTTGAAATCTCAACAGATAAAACATCATTGAATCCGGGCCAAAGCCTTTTAATAACAGTTGATGCAGCAAACCAATCTGATACATATCTTACAATAAATTCCCCCACAGACATCTCTTATGTCTATATATTTGAAAATTCATCATATCCCCTGACCCGGATTTTTGAATATACAAACATGTCAGGAGAATATGAAATAGAAGGTACAAATTATTACAAAAACTACACAAACAATATCATAGAAACCTTCAGAGTAAAAAACAATCTTGAAATTACAATCGATGCAGAAAGAACAGAGATATTTAAAGACCAAAAAATAAAGTTTGATGCAGAAGTTAATGGAGGCATACCTCCTTATTCTTATGAATGGGATTTTGATGACGGATATACAAGCAATAAGAAGAATCCTGAGCATAAATTTATAAAAATAAAAGAGCACAAAATAATTCTTAAAGTATCGGATTCTTCATCAAATCAGGTTCTTGAAACACAAAGTATAGAAGTTGTCCCCAAATATGAGCTTAGAATTACAATAAAGGACAATAAGACAAAAAAACCCATAAGTGATGCAGAAATTGATTTTGATGAGATTGACGGAACAACAAACAAGAAAGGAAAGATTGTATTCATTGTCACAAATAGGACCTATGAAATCCTTGTCACAGCAGAAGATTATCATCTTTATGAATCAGAATTTAAATTGAACAATACCCATGATATCACAATCTTTCTTGAAAAAATTCAGGAAAATAAACCAATAATAAATCTGATATTTCCGAAAAACAACAGTGAAATCAAAAGTTCAGACATCAAATTCAGGTTCAACACAAGCTTTTCAAAAACCCTTAACTGCACAATTTATCTCACAGAAGACAACACATGGTGGTCTCAGGAAAAAACATTTGGAAAAATTACAAATTCAAATATAAGAGAATATCAGAAACTGAATTTATCCCCTGGAGAATTTAGCTGGAAAATTGAGTGCAGGACAAAAAATAATTCATACATGAGCAAACAAAATAATTTTATGATAAATGAAAAACAGACAGTAAAAGCACTCTCAGAAACTACAGAAGAAATACCTGAAACCTCTTCTTATATCCAGGAGGTATATGATCTTCTTCCTGATCTTGCTTCCTATTCACCTGAACAGAAAAGAGTGGTTGATCTGCTTGAGATCAGAAAAATCCTTGAGCAGTCGAAATTAGAACTTGACAAGGCAAACAGGGATCTGTTTAATTTAAGATACAAGCAGGATGTTGCTGATATCCTTGAAGAAAGAAAAAAAATAATGGATAAGATAACAAATATCAAAAACTCAACCCCCCGTTCTGTAAACATCCTTAAAAAAACCGAGTTCATAAAATACCTTGATGACAAAGATATAGAGGTATCCCTTGAAGAATACATTGAAAACAAAGATCTTGATTTTACTGAAAAAGAAAAAAAAAGCTTTATAGAAAATAATTTAGACTTACAGAAAAAATTAACAGTTGAAACAACAGCATATAATGTAGAGATAGAATACCTTGCTGGAAAAAAAACAGAGATAACTCTTGTAAACAAGATAATAAATTATAATGCATCTTCAAAAAATTCAAAGATCATAGAACATATTCCCAAACAGATCGCACAAACATCTGATGAAATAAGGATCCTTAACAAAGATTATCAGATAATAAAAAATGATCCTGTTATTGAGTTTGGTTTAGAAAATCTGCATGAAATAAAATATTATTTTAAGGAGAAGATATCAATAGATAAAATACCTCAGTTAAAATCAATAATAGTTTCAGAAAATACTGAACGCTCTTCAGATGATAGAATAACAGGATTTGCAATCTTTGATAAGATTCCAAAGACAAATAATAAAATATTGGTTATAGAAGTTTTAATAATAGTTGTTTTAAGTATTATATACATAGGATTTCAGTTCAGGTACTCTGCCTCATTCAGTCTGCCCAAAATAAAAAAAGACACGCCAAAAAAAGATAAAAAATCCGGTTCTTTTAAATATGAGACTGCCCGAAAATCAATTGAAACTGCTCATGACCTGATCCAGAAAAACAGGCTTGAAGATGCTGCTCTTAAATACTCAGAAATAAGCCTGTTATATGATAAAATATCGGAATACCAAAAAAATAAATTATTTCCTGAAATTGATCTGCTTGCAGAAAAAATAATTCACCATAATATAAAACAGTTCATAAACAAGAGCTATATAGCACTTGCAGAAAAAGATATTGATAATTTTATGTCAATATACTCAGAGATTAAAAGAGAGTATAAAAATCTTTCAAAAGAACAGAAAGATGAGATTTATCCTGAGATTTGTAGGTTAATTTCAATATATTCCTTAAAACAAGATGAGTAAAAAAACTAAATCAAACATTGACAGTTATCTTAATTTAATATTTCTTATACTTTTAATTACAATTTCTTTTACTTCTCTATTCATCATAAAGGATTACCTGGGCTATATTACTCACCATCTCGCCAAAGACGGTACTATAACTGAGATAAATATCCAGCACAGGGAGCCTGCAACTTTCTGGAACGGGATTTACGGGCTTGTCATAATGTTTCCTGCAATAAACAACACATACTCAGTAAAAGCAACTAATGCGGGAATGAGCCAGGTCACGATGCTTGTACAATGCCTCCAGCCGGGAGTAGATCATGAGGTATATGCAGTAAATGATCCTCCGAACAACATAAACTGGGAAAATGTAGATGCGGCAACAACTGAGTTCTATGATAATTTTACTGGGGCTGCTACAGGAGAAAGGATGTCAGCTGCAAATACATTTACAAATACAATGGAGATAGAGCTCGGAGAAAGGACAATTACAGATATACCCATGACATATACACACCAAAGAGATAATCATGACAGCACCACATTCATGCATGGACTCTTAACTGACGGCAATCATATAATAGTTGTTGCAAAAGTTACATCAGGCTACCCCCAGGGATATGACGGCAATTATTACAATTATCAGATGTTTGTTCCTGTTCCCAACGGAACGTTTGAATGGTACTATCTTGTAACAGACCCATATGACGAGTGCCCTGGTGCAGGAGATCACGAAGAAGAAGATATTGAAGAAGGAACAGTGTATGGTTGGGCATATGACAACAAGACAGGGATAGCATTAGAAAATGTCCGGGTCTTTGTTGGTTCATCAATGGCAGTAACAGATACAGAAGGCTTCTATAATCTGACAACCTATGCAGGAGATTACAAGATATTTGCAATAAAAAAAGGATACAACAATTACATAAATAATGTTACAGTCACTGCAAACATATCCACAGGACACAATATCTCTATGATAATGTATACTGAAGAGCAGGAAGGTACAGGTACAGGAGTGGGTACAGGAGTAGGCCCCGGAAGGACAGACAAGACAGAAGATGAAACAAAAACAGGGGAAGGTCCGGGAGTAGGCCCCGGAATAGGACCTGGCATAGGCCCGTATCTTGAAGAGCCTTTGGAACCGGGTGTTGATCATTTTGTCTCAATAGAAAAAATTTATAAAAAAATAAGAATCGGAAATTTTTTTACTGAACAGGTAGTTATATATAATTTCAGGGAGGAGTCAGCTGAGGTAACTCTTGAAATAACAGGCAATGCCTCTGAGATTGTCCAGATTGACAGGAATGCATTGACTGTTGATTCAGATTCATTTGAGAATATCACTGTTACAGGGTTTGGAAAAAGATTAGGGACTTTTACCGGAGAGCTAAAATTTTCAGGTGACTTTAATGATACAATACCGATAAGAATAATTGTAACTGATGAAGACAAGCTTCCGGTTGAGGCACTTCTGATGCAGTTAGAGATACTTACTGATAAACCCTATGCAGGAGATATCTTCAAGTTCAGGCTGAACCTGCACAACATGCTTGTTGAAGAGCAGTATAATGTATCATTAAATTATTCAGTTCGCGGAATTGATGCTCTTACATCAAACTATTCAATGGATCTATCTGTGGATAATGTAAGGATTCTTACTGCCCTTTCGATAATAAAAGAATTCCAGATCCCGAAGGACTGGTCAAAAGGGGAATACATGCTGTTGATTGATGCGGAATATCTTGAGCTGTACTCTCAAAGTTCAACCATATTCCGTGTCTATGAACCATTTTATAAATACAAAATCTTCGGGATTTTACCATTATGGCAGTTTCTTTTAGGCCTGTTTATTCTCGCATTGATAATCCTTGCAATAATTATAATCAGGGCAAGGATTGAAGCCAAAAAAAGATTCCATGCAAAAGTAGATTACAAGGCTCTTCCCGATAAGGGACCAAGGTCTATCTATGTGGGAAAGATTGCAGAGACAGAAAAAGACACCTATTTTGATATGGACAAGCTTACAGTCCACTCTATTGTTGCAGGATCAACAGGCGGCGGAAAGACAATTGCGGGCCAGGATATAATCGAAGAATGCTTAATGAAAGACATAGCAGTGATAGTATTTGATCCCACAGCCCAGTGGACAGGAATGCTCAGGAAATGCAGGGACAAAAAAATGATGTCCTTTTATCCCCGGTTTCACCTGAAGAAAAAAGACGCCCGTGCTTTTAACGGAAATGTCCGTGCAATAAAAAATGCAAGAGAAAAAATCAAACTTGGAGAGTATATGAAACCAGGGGAGATCCAGATTTTTACATTAAGCACTCTTGATCCAAAAGAGATTGATATTTTTGTTGCAAACACTGTAAGAGAGATCTTTCATTCCAATCTTCAGGAATACCGCGGTTTGAGGACAATGATGGTATATGACGAGGTGCACAGGCTCCTTCCCAAATTCGGCGGTTCAGGAGAAGGGTTCATCCAGATAGAGAGGGCATGCAGGGAGTTCAGGAAATGGGGAATAGGAGTGCTGTTGATCTCCCAGGTCCTAGCGGATTTCGTGGGACAGATTAAAGCCAACATCAACACAGAAGTGCAGATGAAGACAAGGGATGAGGGAGACCTAAAAAGGATAGAGACAAAATACGGAAAAGACTATATCCAGGCACTAGTAAAAGCGCCTGTTGGATCAGGGATGGTCCAGAACTCTTCATGGAACAATGGAAAACCATATTATGTGACATTCAGGCCAATTCTTCACAGTGTTAAAAGATTGAGTGATGATGAGCTTGCAAAATATAACAAATACAATGAGATTGTTGATGATCTTAAATACCAGCTAGACCAGCTTGAAGAAGAGGATCAGGACGTATTTGATCTGCGTTTGGAATTAAAATTAGCATTGGATAAGATTAAAGCAGGAAATTTCAACATGGTGGAAATTTATCTTGAAGGACTTAAACCCAGGATAGAAAAAATCTGGAAAGACATAGGAAAGGAACCAAAGAGACACAAAATTGAGTTGATATCAGAAGATGAGATCAAAGCGGATCTTGAAGATGCAAAAAAAGAAAGAGAAGAATTTGAAAAAACAACAGAAAAAAAGGCTGAAAAAACTGAAAAAGAACCATTGAATTATGATGAGGATGTGCCTCCTGATAATATTCTGAAGCTTTCCAACGGTATGCTTGTAATTAATCTTAAGAGCCTTTATGACGAAGTTAAGGCAATGAAAGAATCAGATTATAAAAAACATGTTAATGAAGAGCAGAATGATTTTTCAGACTGGATAAGAGATGCTGTCGGAAATTCTGAAATGGCAGATGCAGCTGAAAAAATCCTTACCAAAGAAGATTATCTCAAATTTCTTGAGACTGTTGAAAAAGGCAAATGGAAAGAATTTGAACCTGAAACACCCAGGGAAAACATTCCTGAGAAAAAAAATGATTCAACAGATAAACAAAAGGAAATGAAAGAAGATGAAAAAGATAATTCTGAGTCTAATAAAAAGGCAGAAGATGAACCGGAAAGTCCAGAACCTGAAAAGAACACTATGAACAAAGATAAAAATACAGATCAAAAAGATGGACCGGAACAGAATATTGATGAAGAGAAAGAAAATAAACTAAAAACAAGTAAAGATAATGAATCAGATTATGACAATGCAAAAACTGAACAAGACAATCCTGAAGAACAAGACCGGGAAAGTAAAAATAATACCTCTGGTGAAACCTCTGAGAATAAGAACCAGGAGGACATACCTGAAACAGAGACACGACAGAAAAATGAGCATGCAGATAATGCAGCTGATAAATCTACTGATGCTAAACAAGGGAATCAGGAAAAAACAGAAAATCAGAAACAAAATACAGAATCTGAAAAAGAGCCGGATTTGTACAATATAAAAATCCCCCCTGAAAATTATTTTAAGCTTTCTGACGGAAGGATTATAAAAAATATAAGTGAACTAAAGGACATACTCCGGATTCTGGATGACAATATCTTCTATTCTCATGTGTCAGGAGATAAAAATGACTTTGCTAACTGGATAAGAGCTATATACAAATCAGACAGCCTTGGTGATAAATTAGCAGGTGCCAAATCAAAACAGGACATGATAGAAATAATAAAACACGTTCTTAAAAATGGTAAATAACATAGTAAAGATATTTGAAAAAAGAAAGCATAACCTGATCAATCTTCTTGAGACAAGCAGGGAAACAATGGATCCCGGAAAACAGCACCAGATCTACGGGGCAATACAGGAGATTGATTTTATGATACAGACATTAAATATCCATACAGGAAAACAGCATCAGGAAAGTCTAATCAAAAGAAAAAACAACAAGATAAACTTCAAATGAAACTTAACATTTCAAAAAAAAAGGACAAAGAACAGGAGCACAGAAAGGATAAGATCTCTCCTGAAAATTATTTCACGGTTTCTGACGGACAGATAATTAAATCTCCTGAAGAACTTAAAATAATACTTGCCTATATGGAGCAGGAAACATTCAAAAAACATGTAAATGAAGACAAGAATGATTTTTCCGACTGGATCAGAAATGTATTTAATGATAAAGAATTATCAGAAAATTTAAAGACTAAAAAAACAAAAAAAGAGATGGTTGAATACCTTCGCAATTATTACAAAAAAAAAAGCAAAGAAAATATTGATAGGTTTGATAAAAAAAAAGAAAGTGTTTATGAAAAAAAAATTGATTTAAACCAGGAAAAAAAATACTCAGGCCAGGAGATGCATAATCTTTCAGGAGCATTTAAGTTCAGGCTGGAAAAAACCCGGGATAAGATCTCAGAGTTTAGAAAAAAAGGACATGACACAAAGATCTGCGAGTTGTATATGATGCAGATACCTGCAAAAATAAAGATGTTTGAGACAATAAGAACAGAAAGGGAATTATTAAAAATAATACACCTCTTTTTTTATGTTGAGCAGGAACTTAACTATATTAAAAATGAGGATGAAAAGACAGATGACCAAAATCAAAAAAATAAAAATAAAAGAGTCGCTGAAAATATAGAAAAAAATTCTTTGCCACATAAAAAAAAAGAAGAGATAAAAAATGACTGACAAATGTTTTTATTTTGAGGATGGAAAAATCATTTCAGATGTTTTTGGTCTTCTCGATGTCCTTAAAAATATGGACGATGAAACTTTTTATAATCATGTGAATGATGATAAAAATGATTTTTCAGTTTGGATAAAACAATCATTAAACAGAGAACAGCTCGCAGCAGAAATTTCAAAGGCAAAATCTAAAAAAGAAGCCATAGATATTTTAAAAAAATATAATTCAGGGGAAAAATTATCAATTTTATCCCCGATAAGAAAAATATTTTATAGTTCTTTGAATATGTTTCAGAGCATTAAGTCAGAATTACTTTATAATTTCAGATACAAGAACCTGTCAGACACCTTTATCTCGGGCTATAAACAGAGAAAAAACAAAATCAATGAGTTAAAGGACAACGGATATGAGATTCAGATGTGTGAATCATATATTGAAAAACTGGAAAAAAAAATAGAAAAATTTATACATAATAGGTCTGAAAAAAGCGCAATATCAATACTGCACCTTTTCTATTGCCTGGACGAAGAATTGGTCAACTATGAAAAAACCTTTAATATTGTAAAGACCTTTAACAACAATTATGACCAATACAAAATAAGGATAAAAGGGTTAAAAAAGAAAAACAAGGATGTATATGATCCTGAAATGACCTTGTCAAGAATCAGGAAAATGATAAAAATATATACAGAATCAAATAAGGAACAGGATGCAATAGAGATAGTCCATCTGTTTTACAGCTTAGAAGATGCAATTGATCTGATCAATAAAAAATGAAAAAAATAAAAATCATCTGCATAGGAAATATAAGTGCGGGAGACGATGCTGCAGGGCACAAGATCTATGAAATTCTAAGACAGAAAAAAAGTTTAGGTGCGGAAGTTTTTAACTTAGATACTTCATCAATTGATCTTATCAATGAACTTGAAGGAGCAAAAAAAGTAATCATTGTTGATGCAGTAAACTCAAATATTTCTCCTGGAAAAATAATAAAACTAACTCTTGAAGATATTTTAAAAAAGGATTCAAAAACAGTTGATTCAGTTCATGATTTTGATCTTGTGCATACCTTGCAATTAGCAGAAAAAATTATAAACAATCTTCCAAAGATAATAATTGTCGGCATAACTATAAAAAATATTCACCAGGATTATGATAACATTTCAGAACCGGTTAAAGAGTCAATTGAAAAAGCAGTAAAAATTATTATTGAAGAAACAAAACATAGCTAAATAATTTATATATAAGCCAGATGCTACACAAAAATAGATGTTACACAAATAAAAAATTAAATGCAATTTAATTTTTTATGAAAAGAGGTAAATATGTGGCCGTTTAAAAAAAAATACAAGAGAATAGAAGATCAGGAAGAGGGTTCTTCAGAGGAAGACGAACAAGCTTTTCAAAAAAGTGAAGTTGAAACAGCCTCATCAAATTCTAAGCTTTCTGCTGATTTTACCAGATTAAAAGCAAAATTTGACCAGTTTGCGGAATTAAGGAAAGTATTTAATGAAAGATTTACAAGGATCAATGAGCAGGTAGGAGAACTTCGCGGGATGATAATGGATACAAACCGGACTATGCAGGATCTGGAAATAAAGACAGTAAAAGCAGTTGATCTGGTTGATGCGGTCCAGCCGGATAAATTAATGGTTGAAGTAAAAAAGCAGGATGCAAAAATTGAGGCTGTCAAAGCGAACCTTGAGAGCAACGAAGCGATGATGAAGACAATCATGAACCAGCTAAAAGAGATGAGGCATCTTGTCAATAAGTTCCGGGGAGTTGAGCAGATTGTCAAATTAAGTGAAGATGTAAAAAAGGAATTGATGGAGGCAAAAAAGGTTGAAGCTACAATTGAAAGGCACTCTGACAAGGTTGAAGGAATCTTTATCGAGTCCCAGAAAAGGTTCCAGGAATTTGAGGAGATATCAGATAAGATTAAGGATATCAATAAGAGATTGGGAACTGTAACTCAACAATCTGATCAGAATAAAGTAAAATTACAGAATCTTGCATCAAAAAAAGAGGTTGAGAAATTAATACAGAAATTCAATGATTTTGAAAAACATGTGGGACATGTTGTTGACTTATTGTCTAAAAGAGCAAATGATCTTCCAAAAGATATTGACCATAAGTTTTCAAAATTAGAAGAAAATATGAACAAAGCATTTGAGAATAAACTTAAAAAAGCTGAAAAAACAAATAAGATCTTAAAACAAATAGAAGAAAAGGCACCTGATATTGCAGCAAAATTAAGGATTGATGAGGTTTCCCGGGATAAGCAGGAAGGAAAAGAAATTGACTCAGGAAAATCAATTTCAGACAAGCAGGAAGAGCCAAAGAAAAAATCATTCATTAATAAGATAATCAGCAAAAAAGAAAATAAAGAGCCGGAAAAAAAAGAGGAATGATCTGCTCTACTAATAATAATTTTATTATCTAGACTTTCTGAATTTTGCTTATAAATGAAAAGATTATTCTAAACAAAATTTTAACAACAACAAGGGCAGCGACGGATTTTGTTCCAAAATTCAATTATAACAAATTCGAAAACGAATTAGTTATCAGGAATGAAACAAAATTTTATTTTATAATTTTGTTAAGTGACAATACATTTTGCTTTGCAAAATTCCATCGCGCCATGTTGATAAAATTTTTTTATAGACTGAAGTATAGAAAAAAAGAAGTAGTAGTATTTGCATCATAGATTTGGACAAATGAAACAAATACTACCAAAAATAAAAGAACTGAACCAGTACTTAAATTTTTTGAAAAGTT
>WJJD01000018.1 GCA_014729915.1 Candidatus Woesearchaeota archaeon
AACACGTTGATAAAGGCGGTAAAAAAATACCTGTTGCATCATATAAGCCAATTACAGGGCACTCGATGGGAGCAGTAGGTGCATGGGAGACAATTATCGGCTGCAAGATACTTGAAGAACAGGTGATCCCTCCCACAATCAATTCACAACCAGAAGGAGATTATGTAGTCAACCCGATTTATGAAAATATCGATGTTGTCAGAGAGAAAAGAGAGGGTCCGGTAAATGTGGTCCTACAGGTTAACTGGGGACTTGGAGGCCAGAACGGAGCATTGTTATTAGCAAGACCGGACTATATGGATAAAAGATAATTCTGATAAAATTAAACTTAATAATTTCCATACATCCTATCAATAACCTCAGCATATCTTTCATGCAGAAGGGCTCTGTCGATCCTTTTTTCTTTATTATGATCAGTAAAAAACAAATCATCATCAGGCTGTCCATTTAGAACAGTGATCAGATTCCTGTTTGGGCGTTCAAACCGAGGTATTCTTCTATCTGAGTGAATATCATCATTGATAAAGTTCCTGATCTTTTCTTGTAAATCCTCTTCATTATCAGATCTTTTGTAAAAACATAAAAGACCAAGAGACCCTCTTCTGTTCAAAGACCCTCTGCCGGTGCCGACACAATAAGCATGTGTTAAGCTTTCAATTCCTTTTACAATTTTTTCCTCAACATACCTCGTATCATTGTTCTCAGCTGTTTTTGTAACTGTCATGTATCTGGGTCCTTTAATAACAATATTTCCATCCTGATCCTTTTTTCCGATATCACCTGTAAAAAAATATAATTTTTCAGTTTCATCTCCTGGAAATTTTAATCTCCTGAAAGAAAGTTCAGTTAAACCAGGATGAGATACATAACCTCCCATGACCTGAGGACCGCTTACAATAATCTCTCCATACTCTCCTGCTTCTAATTCTTTAAAATCTTCATCTGGACTGACAATTCTTGTTGTTGTATCATAAAATTCCTGTCCTACTGTTTTGGCTATTCCATCAGGTTTTCTAATTGAAATGATCGGACATGCAGTTGCCCCGTAACCATTATAAACATTTCTGCTAAAGACTGCTTTAAGTTTTCTTAGCAAATTTTCATCAAGAAGAGCCCCACCGCTGAAAAAAGTGATCTCTCCCTTATTCCATAAATTTTGTCTATATTGTTCAAAAAATTTTTCAGAAAAAATATTTAAAAAGTCAAATACAGGTTTTTTAATTTTATCAAAAATTGTTACTTCAGCTAAATCATCAAATTCAATTTTTCGGATGCTTATATTCAATGCAATATCATAGATTATTCGTAATAATTTTGGTGTGGAACTTCTTGTATTACCAAGTATATATTCCCATTGAAGAGGCACACCAGGCATGAATAATCCGGAATCTTTGTTAGCTTCTATTGAGTTTAGATATTTAGGATTTGGATGGTTATAGATAGTTGCGCCATTATACATAGCAAGATATGAAGCAAGACATGCAAATACATGATCATGGGGAAGATAAGAACATAGGAAATCGTTATGACCTATATCTACAAAACTGGAAAGTTTCTCAGTCAGCCAGGCAAATTTTTCTGAGCTTGATTTAACTCCTAATGCTAAGAATTTCTTATTTTTTTCAACCAAAGCATTTCGTGTATATACTACTTTATCATTGACAGGTCGCTCTGATAACACTTCTTTTCTTTTTGATAAGTTATCTTTATTTTTTTCAAAATTATCTTTTCCGTTTGTTAATAGAGTTTCATATGAAATTATTTTTGAATTAATATCAGCTAAATCTATACCTGCTAACTCAGAATATGATATAGTTGACTGCAGAGTTTCAAAATTTTTCGGCTTCATAATAATTATTTTTTCAAAATCAAATATATTTCCATTAAATGAATTATAAACCCTCTTGAAAGTATTTGCATCCTCTACAATAATGTAAGTGCCTTTATCATCGGATTTATTTTCTTTAATTACAGATCGGATTTCAAAAAAATTTGCTTTTTTATACCGGGGGACATATGTTGCTCCAACAGCTCCAACAGCAAGATCCAATGCCAGAATATCAGGAAGATTTGGAACTTTTTGATCTAAAAATGAGACAACTGTATCGCCGATATCAACTTTGAGTTCATCACTTACAAAAGAAGCAGACAGATGATTTACTGTTCTGAAAAATTGGTCATATGAAATTGAGTCAAAGCCATTAAAGACTTTTTCTTCTGATCTCGGAGTTAGAAAAAGAGGTTTTTGCCTGATTCCCTGTAATTTTTCTTCTAATTGTTCAAGTCTTTCTTCTAAAGTATCAAGCATTGGCATTAGTTCAACCTCTTTTTTAAAGCAGATTTTAAACAGTACTACTTTCTTATTAAAAATTTATCTCTTTTCGGCTCTGTCCGGAATAGAGGTTTTTCGTATACTAACTGATTTCGCTCTTTCTATCTCTCCTCTTATATTTTCCTTATTAGTATACGAAAAATTTCATTTTGGCCTATTCCGGACAACGCCCTCTTTTCGTATAAGATACAGGGCAATGCTTTTTTCAGTCGGAAAAAAATCTTAATGTCAATTAACTGTTTGTCATGCGATATAATAATCATTTTTCCGACTGAAATTTTCCTTTGGACATTGCCCTTTTACCTTATCCTTTTTTCATCTTCAGTTAGTAATTACGAAATGTATATATAAAGCACCAATATAATTCATTAAGAGTTTCGGAAATGCTGCAAACAATACTGGAAAAGATGAAATCATCAGGGAAAAAGATTGCAGTTCACACGTACGACTCAATGGCATCTTCCCTGATCAGCGGATTAGAAGAAAGATTAAAAAAGCCTTTTCTTAATCGAGATACTAAAGCCGGAAAAACAGTTAGAGAAGAGATCAAAGAGACTGTGCCCTCTCTCTGGAAACCATTTGAGTGGGCAGTACGCCAATATTTCATGAACTGGCTCTGCAGGGGTGCTGTTGATTATTTTGAACAAAGAGAAGCAGAATCCGGTGCAATAGAAAAATGGAAAGAATTTGCTGAAAAAGACAATGTTTCCTTTTCAGGGACATTGACTCATAACAGTCACCTTGATGAAGCAATCTACACCTGGGTAAGACATAACAATGCTCTTCCACAGGTTGTTGCACCAGGGGGTGTAAAAGTTGATTGGAAATTAAAGCACATAGGAATATATCCATTTGACAGAAGCAGATTAGATAAGGAAAGTGAAAACTTTGACAGAGCATATACAAAACTTCAGGTTGAATTATTCAGGGAGATACTTATCCAAGAGATTCCTTTCAATGCTGCTCTTCAGGGAGGAAGGTCAAAAAACGGATATCTACACCCTAAAGACGGATTAGATACTGTCCTTCCAAAAATAATGATAGACTTTCAAAAAAATAATGATAAAAAAGTTGTTATTCCAATTGTATCTCATTCTTTTGGCTATGTTTTTGAGGATGAATCATTCATTAATGAATATTATAAAGATGACTCAAAACCTGTCAAATCACTATTGGGCGAGCTTGAACACGGCTTAATAAAATTCAGGGAATTAAATAAAAAATATAAGATCGAAAAAGATGGAAAAGAATACGGATTGTTTCCTGCAGTCTCAACTGTCCATACACCGATCGAATTGGATGAATTTTTAAAAGAGTTAGAAAATCAGGAAATTACGCACAGGAATCAGCAGGGAAAAGCCCTCACAGAATTGATACTGGATAAAATGGGGAAAGGTGTTGTAATCCAGCCC
>WJJD01000121.1 GCA_014729915.1 Candidatus Woesearchaeota archaeon
CAAAAATACCTTATTCACCTGAAACGTACAGGCAAACGAAAAGCAAGCCAAAGATCCTATTTACAAAACCTTAGCCTATTACTGAGACATATCCCTAAACTGCCTAAAGAATACACAAAAAAGGATATTAACAAGTACCTCGATTTCCTGGAAGAAAAGTATGTTTCAAAAACACAAAAAGAAAGAAAACTATTCCTGATCTATTTCTTGTCTTGGTTTCAGCAGAAGGAAAAGCATGAAATTGACTTAATCAAAGATATTAAAATCAAAAAGATTAACGGAACTAAACTTCCTCAAGAATTGTTTTCTCCTGAAGAAATTAAAAAACTTACTGAGGTAGCCTCTAATTTCAGAAATAAAGCTATCGTAATGTTACTTTATGAAACTGCTGCACGTAGAGGAGAATTTTTACAATTAAGAATTAAACATGTAGAACTCCAGGAAAAAGATAATAAAAAGTTTGGGTTCGTAACTGTACCAATGGGGAAAACCGATTCCCGAAAAATACCTGTTATCTACTCAATGCCTCATATAATCAACTGGATTAATGCTCATCCTGATAGAGATAACCCAGAAGCACCCTTATTTATCAATCTTGGCTCTTATCTGGGTCAGGCACTTGGACAAGACGGTTTAAAAAGAATCCTGAAAAAATTGTCTAAACGTGCATTTGGAAGAACTAAAAAAGGTAAACTAAAAAAGAATGTTTACCCTCATTTATTCCGACATTCAAGACTTACTGAACTTGCTAAAGAACTAACTGAACAAGAACTTAAAAAGTTCGCCGGCTGGACTCCAACATCGAATATGGCAGCAGTATATGTCCATCTGGCAGGTGAAGATGTAAGCAATAAAATACTTGCTAATGCTGGTTTAATCGATTCTAAGATAGTTAGAAAAGGCGATACTGTCTTAATGCAGGTAAAATGTCCCAGCTGTGATAAACTTAACCCCAGCACTAATAAGATTTGTTCCTGTGGAAGAATCTTAGACTTAAAGGAAGCCCAAAACAAGATAGATGAATACAAAGAATCAGAAACAACTATTGAAAAACTACAATCTGAACAGTCTAAGCTGAAAAACAAAATGGATAATATGCAGAATCAGATTTTATCAGCTATTAAAGACATGTTCGTAAATATGCAGAACACAAATGATCCTGAATCTAAATCTGCTCAGGAAGAAATCTTAAAAAACTTAGTTCTAAGAGATAAAGAAAATATCCTGAAAAATATAGCAAGATTAAATCAGAAGAAAGAGAAAGAGCAGAAAAAGAATAAACCAATGGAAAAAATTAATCTTTAAAAAATTTAATAAACTTTATCTTCTTTAATATCAATATCTATACTTCCATTCTCTTTTTCGTATTCATTAACTAGTTCATTCAATAGACATAATAATCTTTTAGCCCCAATAGGGGAAAGAATTACCATTGCATCGGAAACATAACACCATTTTTTACCTTCTTTCAATTTTTCATTCATTAATTCAAATCTAAAATCATGTTCAGTTAAACCTCCATCAATATTTGTAACATAATATTTTACAAAATTTGGAACTCTAATTACAGGATTAGGTTTATCTTTTTCTTCAAGTTTATTTTTAACTTTATCTTCGTCTTTATTTCTTTCATTTTTTTTCATTTTCTAACCTCATGCTGCTGAATAATAACTCTTTTTTTTCTGTTTATTCATTATAATTCTACAGTTATTATTTTTGGTGAAATTACATTTGAGTTTATTGTTAAATCTTTCTGGTAAAATTAATTTCTCTGAATTTTTTTGGATTTTTTTCCTCCTTATTTTCTTTCTTTCTTTGATTCTTTTTTCAATCAAAAATAAAGATTCAAATTCAATATCTAATGATTGTTTAATTAATTTCAATTGCTTTTGTATTTCATTATCACTAGTTTTTGAATATCTTGGCATGAATATCACCACCGTTATCAAATAATTTAATCACATTTGTTGCATATGGACGAAATACTCCTTTTACCATATATTCATCCCATTGCCTATTTTTTATTCCATCAACAAAGTTTGGAATTTCTACTTTCTTATAAATGTTAAAGTTCATTTTAACATGTTTTTTCGTAGTGAACATATCTTTACGTAATTCAAACATATATTTTAAAAGTGCTGCTATACTTGTTATTATTAATTCTTCCTTAGAATAACCTTTGTCTTTTTTATATTTTTTCATGGCGTTAATTATATCTCTATCATTTGTGACGAGATAGTTAGCATTATGTTTTATTGCTAAAGCCATAACAATATAATCATTATCTTTTTTAGTGTGAATAAATTTATACAATTCTCCACAACGTTTTTTAATACTCTTAATCAACTTTTTATCAATTTTAGAGATAATTTCAAATGTTTTTAAATTTTTTAATTTCGATCTGATTTTATAAGAATATATTTCATCAAAATTTGCCTGAGCCATCAGAATTTTATATTGTGTATCATCAAAAAAATCTAATAAATCATTTTGATAGTCGGTTTCCCAGAAAATCCTTGGGACATTTGCATCAAAAACAAATATTTCTTTATCCATTGCATCCATTTTCATTTAAAAAAAATCATTAATATATATATTTAATTCTATTAAAAGAGGAATTTAGATATAAATATTGTTAATTTTTTTAAAAATTGAATAAGTTTGTGGTAAATCCAAAAAAACAAATTATTCTTCCTCAGAATACTTCTTAATATAGCTCTTTTCAGAGAGATAAGAATAGATAATACCCATGACCTTTTCTGTATCTTTGTCACCGAATCCTTTCAGTTTTTCGATTATTTCCCATGTACCATCAGGTATGGAAATAGTTAATCTTTTAGTCAATTTAATTATGTTTAACATGTGCTAATATATATATTTTTCTATGTTAAATAACATATAATTATCATAATAATAGAAAGATTTATATATTAATTATGCTTTTTATAATATTATATTGATACAATTAACATACAAATAACATAAAACATAATAAAGAACTCTCAGCTGATGAAGTTTGGCGGCTTTCCCAGCCGAGAGTTACCCCATAACGAGGTGCCTTGAATGAAGCATGAAGAAAATAAAAACTTTACGGAAACTTTCTACGATTATCCTAGTGTAGCTGAAGATATTATAATGCAGGAACATATGCAGTCTAAACATTCCTGGAGGCGGTTCTAATGACAGAAAAAAGTAACGAGGTAATCCAGAGACTAAACAGGGAATTTCAGGTTAAAAAGCATAAAATCTTAGCTGAAATAAGCAAGCCAGTTAACAGGACAATCAAAAATAGATGGTAAGAATGAAAGAGACTACTGCCCAGGACAAGTACAGGTTTTTCGGGACTGGGTCTTGCAAACAACCTTTTTTTCTTGACAGTGCTGATACTAAGAAGATTATGATCCTTTGAACAGGATAAAAAAACGGAGGTAAACAAAATGCCAATATATAACAAAGAAAACATAATTGCGTACGAAATCGAAATAGGAACTAACCATCTTGCGGTCTGCCAAGACTGCGTTGATAGCGAAGACAAAATAAAAAGCATCTTAACGATTGATGATCTTGAAGAGATGGTCGTAATCTGTGACAGGTGCAACGAAGAGGCGAAATAACATGAACAAGACAATTACTGAACAAAAGACAAAACAAGTGACATTTAATCCTGAAATACAGGGTCTTGTCGAAACATCAGGAAAAGCAGAAGTGTCAATCGATCTGGACAAAGGGACTTTTCAAATCCAGCTGCCGGACAACCTCAGAAGATCAATAGTTAAAATCCATGAGATATATGCTGAGTTTAAAGTTCCAGAACTTAACAAGACAATGAAGTTTCAGTTGATTGAGTAAACGAGGAAAAAAATGTTGCCAAGCAATGGAAAACAAGTAAGACAGACATACAATTATCACATGACACCCGACGAACTGCAGGTTTTGTTTAAGCATGTTGACGAACATTGCAGCATGAAGTATAAAATCGCATTACTGTTAATGGTTTCAAGAGGTATGCGACCTTCTGAAGCTCTTGCAGTAAATGTTGCTGATTTTGTGCATGAACCTTACTTTTTTGCAAAGCTGACTTTCAGAGAAGCTAAGACTAACAAGCTCAGACAAAAAGAAAAGATAGTCAAGCCAGTTGCAGACCAGATCTATCTTTATGTCAAGCTTAACAGATTTAGGTTAAAAGAAGGGTTTCTTTTTCCTTTCTATACGAAAAAATCTGAAGGGTTGCCTTTCATGGATAGCAAGACGTTTGGTGCATGGTTCTCTAAAATACGGCAGCAGATAGGAAAAAAGCATAAGAATTTCCTGGACAAACATACAATAACAACAAGCACAGGCAAAAAGCAGAACAGGTACAGGATTAACACTTACTCATTGAGGAGATTCTTTGAGACATACCTTTACGTGAATAACGGGTTCAATCTTGCCGCACTTAAAGAGATCATGGAATACAGCTCAAAGTTCGATCCGATGAAGCACTACATTAAATACTTTCACAAAGAAAAGGAGAAGAATGATACCTTAGAAGAGACTTTCACTCCTCTTGTGAAGGCTCTTATAGGTATGGATGAAGATGACAAAACAGAATCAGATAATCAAGCTGCTGGAAAAGCATAAGTATCTCACAAATCAAGAGATATACAACAAAATAAGCGGAACCTATCCTGTGATAAGGTTAGTGAGAAAAGGATTGATTAAAAGCACAATCCATAAAGGAAAACTTGTTTATTTTCTGACTGAATCAGACCTTCCTGAACATCTGCAGGAAAAAGAGATCATTATCCCTGATAAGCCTGAAGTTAAAATTTACCCGGTCAAGTATCCTGGAGTTAAAGACTATAAATCTAAATGGGAAGAATTCAGGGAAGAATTGACAATAACTGAGTCTGACATTCAGAAAGTTATCAGAATGTCAAAACGAGGAGTTCAGCTGATTGAGCATGAAAAGGAATACGGATCTAGGTCCACTCTAAAAAAATCATTAACCAAAGAATGTTTCCTGCTTGAATCGAGATTTAAGCACATAAACAACGGATATAAAGGCAGGAAAGGAACCTTTTCCAAACCTTTCAGGGGAGGCTATGTAAACCACATCTTTGACAGCATAATTGAGAACATGGGAGAGTTCCTGGAAAAGGTCTGACCTTTATTTCAAGATATGACAAGAAAGAAAGTGATTAAATTGTTGCTAAAATTTTTTGATAACCTGATTAAATCAATCCTTTTGGATCAGAAAATTGAAAAGAAATACCAGAGCCTTTTGCTGGACATATTAACCCGGGAAAAGGGTGTAGTTTCTGCAACAAACGTCTTATTAACTCTTGAAATTCCGTTTTCGGATATCATGAAACTGGACAGAGGAAAAGAGATAACCGTTAGATATCCTATGAAAGAATCTGACAATGATAAGGTAACGAGAATTAAACTTAAAAAATTAGACAGTGATAGCTCAGGACCCGAACATTAAGAGAATAAAGAGATTCTGGGCGAGGCAGATTCATTTTTTCAATAATACTTAAATATAAGAACTTTTGACAATTGTAATACCATGATTGAAATAGACACATTAGTTGAGGAAAATGGCTTAAAGTTCGGATTTGGTTATTATATCCGAAATGGTGTAACTCCATGCACTATCTTAGATCTCTGGCATTGCCCTGATTTCTATGAAGAAAGATTGGAAAATGGCCAACAGAGGTTAGACTATTTACTACGAAATTCGTACAGATTTCAAGTCTCTATGTCTGCTTTAACGCCTGTGGGACAAACTATTACACATGTTCCGTTAGAAGCTGTCGTCAATGAAGAAAATGGCATGGGATTAAAACCTGTATCCGTAATAACTTATGAAGAAGCCGGACTTCATTCTCCAACAGGCAAACCGAGTTATTTATTACTAGTGGAAGCAGAACGAATGTACTAATTATGAGTCAGGATGAAACCCTTGAACAGAAAATCAAGACTGTTTTAGATTTTGCTTTCAGCAGAGAGCCGGGTTCTGGATCTTATACAGCCAGACAATACCTGGAACAGGTTGAAAGAGAAATAGATCAAGTGTTATTATCTCAGGGAATGCATAGAGAAATGCCTGGAAATCCTTTTTATTCACAGGTTCGGGAGATTAGAAGAGCATACAGTCATTTAAGCGGTGAGCTGCAAGATCAACAGGATTATAGATAATTCTAATCGTAACCGTTACGATTTTTCTTAAAAATATTTAAATATAAGATATACCTACAAAATCAACATTAGGGGGTACCAAAAATGGAAAAGATAACAAAATTATGCCTTATTCTATCAATAGTCCTGTTTCTGTTTGCATGTCAAAGTTCAAAATCACCAACTGCAAAGGCAGTAGTCTGCAATAAGCCTTATATCTTGGTTGGAACAAGCTGCTGTTTAGATATCAACGATAACCTGATCTGTGATGATGATGAAACAAATCTGCAAACGGAAGAAGAGATTATATCTGAAGAAAATGAGGAAACTGAATCTAATGAAAATCCTTCTGAACTTGAGGAAAAAGGACTTGTAGAAGAAGAAGCGTTTGGTTTAGAAATTACAGTCAATTCACTCGTTAAGAAAAAATGTATTGGTGAATGTTCTTTCAGCGGTGCAGATAAGGGAAAAATATTCTTGATAGCGGATATAACAGTAAAAAATGTAAATTATGAAAAAAGTCTGAGAGATTATTACTATGTAAGTAAATCTAACATGTATCTTAAAGATGAAAAAGGATATCAGTATGAAATTGCTTTTGAGACTTATAATTTAGATAAAAAGCTTGAAGATACAAAATTAAAAAAAGGAGATTTTATAAGAGGAGAAATAGCATATGAAATTGCAGAATCTCTTGATATGCTAAAAATAGTTATTGAAGACTACGATAAAATCCTTGCTGAAACATGGATCAATTTATCTCAGATTGATGATGTAGAAAAACCTGAAGCTTCTTTTACTATCAGATCAATAGATAAATCCTGGTATTCAAGTAGCGGTGTTTTTTCTGGAATAAATGTTGCAATAAATAATTCTGGAAATGTTGATTTTAGACCAAGATTCGATATTAAAATAACTGATACAACGAATTTCGATGTTATTTTTGAAGAATCTGATGCAGGATATATCGGGACTGTTACTGCAGGAGAAATTTATTATGGTGAGATAGGAATTTATGTTTGGGTTGATGAACATCATGATTTCAGGTTTGAAATAACTATGCTAGATGAGCAAACAGGGATAGAACTCGATAAACAAAGAGAAAATGAGATAATGGTGTAATGATGAAAGAATCCGACGAAAATATTTCAGGAGTTTATTTGTTTTCTGCTATTATCTTATCTATTCTAGCGTGTTGTGTCTTTCTTGGAGTTCTTATCAATCCAAACGAGCAATCGCCCCTAGTACTTCATGAAAAGGTTTGTGTTCCATTTGATTATTATCTTGATTTTCCTTTAAGTAACAACACTAAAGTCCCATTAATTTATCAGACAGGAGATGAAGTTAATATCG